>DASZOA010000365.1:0-2069 GCA_035551055.1 Solirubrobacteraceae bacterium | reverse complement strand
TCATCAAGCCGTGGGAGTGCAAGGTCTTTGGCTCGGGGTGCACGCCCGAGCGGCCGATCGGCACGTGCATGGTCTCCAGCGAGGGTGCCTGCGCGGCGTATTACAACTACGGTCGCTTCGCCCGCGAGCGCGAGGTCGTCTAACCGACGTCGCCGCTCCGAGCGGCTGGCCGGTCGTAGGGGGCGGCGGCGAGCCCGCCGTCGCGGGGGGCGCCGGTCGCAGCGCGTGAGCGCAGCGGGGTCGTCGTTTCCCTCCGATCGCCGGGGGTACACGGCGCGCTGGAGCGAGAGAGAGCCCGCTCGGTCCCCAGCACCTTCCAGGTCGCCGACGAGGAGACGCATGGCGCACGGCGATGCACCACATATCCATTCCCAGGCGCACAGCGCGATCGACCTGCTCGCGCTCGACCACGTGGCCCTCTGCGTCGCAGACCCCGGCGCGATGGCGGCGTTTCTGTCGGATCACCTCGGGATGCAAGAGCTGGGGGTCGGCGGGGATGCTGTGCGCGTCGGCGCCGGCGCGCGCGCTGCGCAGCTGAGGCTCATCCCGGCCGAAGGGCCGCGCGAGGCGGGCGCACTCGGCCGGCTGGTGTTGCGCGTCGGCGACCTGCAGCGCGCCGTGGCCGCGCTTCCCGCCGAGACCGACGTGCGCGAGGATGGGCCGGACCTCGTGACCTTCGAGGGACCGGAAGGGCTCGGCCTCGGCTTCGCACTGGTCACCGGCGGCGGGATCGACTACGACCTCGACCACGTGATCCTGCGCGTCGCCGACCCGGAGGAGACGCGGGCCGCGCTGGCCGAGCTCGGGTGCGTCCCACGCGGCGACGCGCTGCACGTCGCCGACAAGCACATCGCGCTCGAGGAGCTTCCCGGCTGGACGGATCGTCCGTTTCTCGACCACATCGCCGTGCGCGTGGAATCGATCGAACCGATCTCCGCGCAGGCGCGCCGGCGAGGGCTCGACGTCGACGAGGACCCGCCGGACGACGCCTTCACGATCGTCCTGCCCGGGCCCGAGCGGCTGAGACTCGACTTCGTCGAGCGCACGGCCGCCGACCCGGCGTAGGACCGAGCCACGCGCGATGGCTGCGACGGTAGGCAAACGCCCGTCGCTATCGTCGGTGGCATGACATCAGATCGTTCCAAGGCCTACGGTCGAGTGATGCGGACGCTGGCGGAGCTCGGGCCCAGCAAGCTGCTGGTCGGCGAGCAGGAGCGCGTGCGAGAAGCGGCCGATACGTTGCTGTTTTGCGAGAGCGTCGAGGCCGATGCTCTGCTGCAGGCAACCAGCGATGCGCACGAGCTCATCGAGCACCTCGTCGCTTCCGGGCGCTGGACCGAGGAACGCGCCAACCGGCTGTCCGACGATCTCGCGGCCTGCGGTCCAGAGCTCGTCTTGCGCTGACCCGGCGGCAGCAGAGCCGCCGTCCTGGGCGTCCTCGGTGGCGCTGCAGCGCAGCGCCGACCAGCGCCTCACGGAGCAGCTCCCTCGGCTCGTGGCGCCACGTCGAACTCGCCGGCCGTGATCTCCTCGAGCCGACGCCTGCGCGTCTCGACGCCGAAGACGACGGCGGCGAGCGCGGCAAGCGCCATCGGGATCGCCCCCATCAGCGCCGTTCCCGCGATCGTCGGAGGCGTCAGCGCGATCACGACGACGCCGATGACCAGCACGCCGCCCGCCTTGCTCGCCCCTGCGGCGAGCCCGGATCCGCGCGAGCGGATCCGCGTCGGGTAGATCTCCGAGCTGTAGGCGGCGAGGATGGCCGTCAGCGAGCTGATCCCCCAGATCGGAACGATCAGCAGCGCGTACAGCAGGGTGCGGTCCTCGGCGACTCGATCGCCGGCGACGACGAACCCCGTCAGGGCGGCGGCGGTGAGCCCCGCGAGCAGGACGATCGTCTTCCTGCTGCTCCAGACGCCGTACAGCCAGGCCACGACGAAGTTCAGCGGAAAGCCGATCAGGGCGGCGTCGCGCAGGATGCGGTCGGCGCTGACCTCGGCGAAGCCGAGATCGCGGAGGTTCGACGGGATCCAGAGCTGAAATCCGAAGGAGACCAGCCCCACGCCGAG
>DASZOA010000364.1:0-3767 GCA_035551055.1 Solirubrobacteraceae bacterium | reverse complement strand
GGGGAGGGTCATGGGGTGGTCGGACACAACCGTGCCGTGCTCAGGGTACGAGTGAGAACGCGTGCCGAATCGAAAGGTTGCGTTCTTGCATGGCCCGTGCTATCGCCGGTACCCGGTTGCAGTTCGAGAAAACCGGCGAGTTACCCTCCCCCGGTGCCGCGCGCGCTGATCACCGGCATCACGGGGCAGGACGGCTGGTATCTCAGCGAGCTGCTGCGGGGCAAGGGATACGACGTGGTCGGACTCGTCCGGCCCGCGTCGCAGGCGCCCGTGCCGGCCGCCGCGGCGACCGTGCAGGGCGACCTCGGCGATCGCGCGTCGCTGCGGGCGGCGGTCCTCGAGACCGCGCCCGACGAGCTCTACCACCTCGCGGCGCCGACGTTCGTGCCGGCCTCGTGGGAGGACCCGGCCGGCACGCTCGAGCTCGTCGCGGGGGCGACGGCGACGCTGCTGCAGGCGGCGCGCGAGGTCGAGGGCGCCCGCGTGCTCGTGGCGTGCTCGGGCGAGGTCTTCGGCGCGGCCGGCGTCTCGCCGCAGAACGAGGACACCCCGATGCGCCCGCGCTCGCCCTACGGCGTGGCCAAGCTCGCCGCCTACGGGCTCGTCGACACCCTGCGCCGCAAGCACGGGCTCCACGCCTCGAGCGCGATCGCCTACAACCACGAGTCGCCGCGCCGGCCCGAGCGCTTTCTGCCGCGCAAGGTCAGCCGGGCGGCCGCCGCGATCAAGCTCGGCCTGCAGGACGAGCTGTCGCTCGGCGACCTCGGCGCCGTGCGCGACTGGTGCCACGCCCGCGACGTGGTGCGCGGCTACTGGCTCATGCTCCAACAGGACGTGCCGGGCGACTACGTGCTGGCCGGCGGCGTCGGGCGGACGGTCGGCGAGCTCGTCGCCGCCGCCTTCGCCTGCGTCGGGCTCGATCCCGCCGATCACGTGCGCGTCGACGAGCGGCACGTGCGCCCCTCCGAGCGCACGCCGCCGGTCGGCGACACGACGCGCGCGCGCGAGCGGCTGGGCTGGGAGCCGGAGACGAGCTTCGAGGCGATGATCGAGGAGATGGTGCGCGCCGACCTCGACGAGCTCGCCGCTTGCAGTAAATCGGCGTGACGCGGTGCGTTCACCTGTGATCGAGATCGCGCCGAGGTCGGTCGCGCCGACGATCTAGACTGCCGCGCACTATGGCCGTGGGAGTCATCGGCATGGGCTACGTCGGCCTGCCGCTCGCCGTCGCCTTCGCCGCCGAGGGCCGCGACGTGGTGGCCGTCGACATCGACCGGCGCAAGGTCGACGCGCTGCGCGCCGGCGAGTCCTACGTCGAGGACGTCTCCGACGCGGCGCTCGCCGCCGCCGCGCCGCGGATCGACCCGACGACGCGCTTCGCCGCGCTGGCGCGCTGCGACGCGGTGCTGATCTGCGTGCCGACGCCGCTGAGCGCCAACCGCGAGCCCGATCTCGGCCCGCTCGTCGGCGCCTCGCGCGCGCTCGCCGAGGTCCTGCAGGCCGGCCAGCTCGTCGTCCTGCAGTCCACGACGTATCCGGGCACGACCCGCGAGCGCGTCGCGCCGATCCTCGCCGAGTCGGGGCTCGTCGCCGGCCAGGACTTCAACCTCGCCTTCTCGCCCGAGCGCGTCGATCCCGGCCGCACGGACTTCACGCTGCGCACGACGCCGAAGGTCGTCGGCGGCCTCACGGCGGCGTGCTGCGATCGCGCGGCGACGCTGTACGAAGAGGTCTGCGACCACATCGTCCGCGTCTCGAGCCCCGAGGCCGCCGAGCTCACCAAGCTGCTCGAGAACATCTTCCGCAGCGTGAACATCGCGCTCGTCAACGAGCTGGCGATGCTCTGCGACCGGATGGGCATCGACGTGTGGGAGGTCGTCGACGCGGCGTCGACGAAGCCCTACGGCTTCATGCGCTTCGAGCCGGGTCCGGGGATGGGCGGCCACTGCCTGCCGGTCGATCCGTTCTATCTGTCCTGGCGCGCGCGCGAGTTCGACATGGCGACGGAGTTCATCGAGCTCGCCGGCAAGGTCAACCAGCAGATGCCCTACCACTGCGTCGCGAAGGTCGAGCGGCTGCTCAACGGCGCCAGCAAGCCGGTGCGCGGGTCGCGCATCGCCGTGCTCGGCGTCTCCTACAAGACCGGCGTCGGCGACGTGCGCGAGTCCCCGGGGCTGAAGATCGTCACGCTGCTCTCCGCGCTCGGCGCCGAGCTTCGCTATCACGACCCGTACGTGCCCGAGCTGCCCGAGCAGGGGCTGCGCAGCGAGCCGCTGGAGGAGGTGCTCGCCGGCGCGGACATCGTGCTGATCGTCACGGCGCATCCCGGCGTCGACCACGATGCCGCCGTCGAGCAGGTGCCGCTGGCGCTCGACCTGCGGGGCGTCACGCGGCGCACGACCGGCAGCCGCGCAGTGCGGCTGTGAGCGTCGCCTCGGACGCCGTCCGCGTCGGCGTCGTCGGCCTGGGCTACTGGGGCCCGAACCTCGCCCGCAACATCGACGGCCTGGAGGGCGCCGAGCTGGCGTGGTGCTGCGACGGGCGCGCCGACGTGCGCGACCGCTTCGCCGCGATCCACCGCAGCGCGCGCTTCACCGCCGACCTCGACGACCTGCTCGCCGACGACGCGCTCGACGCGATCGTGCTCGCCACGCCCGTTCCCACGCACGCCGAGCTCGCCGTGCGGGTGCTCGAGGCGGGCAAGCACTGCTTCGTCGAGAAGCCGCTCGCGCAGTCGGGCGCCGATGCCGAGCGCGCCGTCGCGCGGGCGCGCGCGGCCGGCCGCGTGCTCATGGTCGGTCACCTGCTGCAGTACCACCCGGGCGTGCGCAAGCTCAAGGAGATCGCCGACTCCGGCGAGCTCGGGGCGATTCACTACATCTACTCCAACCGGCTGAACCTCGGCCAGCTGCGCTCCGACGAGAACGCGCTGTGGAGCCTCGGCGCGCATGACATCTCGGTGATCCTGTACCTCGCCGGCGAGGACCCCTCCGAGCTGACCGCGCGCGGTGAGTGCTACATGCGCGAGGGCGTCGAGGACGTCGTGTTCGCGTTCCTGCGCTTCCCGAGCGGGCTGGCGGCGCACCTGCACCTGTCCTGGCTCGACCCGCACAAGGAGCGGCGCTTCACGGTCGTCGGATCGCAGCGCATGGCGACGTTCGACGACATGGACCTCGAGCGCAAGGTCACCGTCTACGACAAGGGCTTCGACCAGAAGGCCGACTCCTACGGCGAGTACATCACCCGCGCCGGCGACATCTGGAGCCCGCGGATCTCCAACGCCGAGCCGCTGCGCCTGGAGATCGCGCACTTCGTCGAGTGCGTGCGCGAGAACCGCGCGCCCGTGTCCGACGGCGACAGCGGCGTACGGGTCGTGCGCGTGCTCGAGCGGCTGCAGGAGGAGCTCGAGCGCTCGCGGCGAGCGCCGCGCGTCAGCGCGACAGCAGGTCGAGATCTGCGCGCGTCATCAGCCTGATGAGCTCCTCGAAGCTCGTCGTCGGCTCCCAGCCGAGCCGCTCCTTCGCCTTCGCCGGGTTGCCGATGAGCTGGTCGACCTCGGCCGGGCGCAGGAGCGCGGGATCGAGCCTGACGTAGCGCTCCCAGTCGTCGACGCCGGCCTCGTCGAAGGCGATCTGCACGCAGTCGCGCACGCTGTGGGTCGCGTTCGTCGCGACGACGAAGTCGTCGGGGACGTCCTGCTGGAGCATGAGGTACATCGCCTCGACGTAATCCCTCGCGTAGCCCCAGTCGCGCTGCGCGTCGAGGTT
>DASZOA010000363.1:0-3902 GCA_035551055.1 Solirubrobacteraceae bacterium | reverse complement strand
TCATCAAGCCGTGGGAGTGCAAGGTCTTTGGCTCGGGGTGCACGCCCGAGCGGCCGATCGGCACGTGCATGGTCTCCAGCGAGGGTGCCTGCGCGGCGTATTACAACTACGGTCGCTTCGCCCGCGAGCGCGAGGTCGTCTGATGCCGTCTGAGGTCTCAGAGCGCGAGCAGAAGGTCCTGAACATCATCGAGACCGCGCGGGCGAAGCGCCAGAAGTTCCGCGACGCGCAGATCACGATGGCCCACGGCGCCGGCGGCAAGGCGACGCAGGGCCTCATCGAGGGCCTGCTCGTCCCCGCGTTCGCCAACGAGACGCTCGAGGCGATGGCCGACGCCGGCACGGTCTCCCTGCTCGGCGGCAACGTGGCGATGACGACCGACTCCTTCGTCGTCAACCCGATCACGTTCCCCGGCGGCACGATCGGCGAGCTCGCCGTCAACGGCACGGTCAACGACCTCGCGATGGCCGGCGCCAGGCCGCTGGCGCTGACGCTCGGGCTGATCCTCGAGGAGGGCCTGCCGGCCGACATCCTCAAGGAGCAGGTCGCGGCGATCGCCGCGGCGTCCACGTCCGCCGGCGTGCCGATCGTCGCCGGCGACACGAAAGTCGTCGAGCGCGGCGCCTGCGACCAGATGTACGTGTCCACCACCGGGCTCGGCGTGCTCGACGACCGGGCGGCCCTGGCGCCGTCCGCCCTTAAGCCGGGCGACAAGATCATCGTGTCGGGACGCATCGGGGACCACGGCACGGCGATCATGCTCGCCCGCGGCGAGTTCGAGCTCGACGCCGACATCCGGTCGGACACGATGAGCCTCTGGCCGATGGTCGACACGCTGCTCGACCACGCCGGTCCGTCGCTGCGCTGCCTGCGCGACGCGACCCGCGGCGGCGTCGCTTCGGTCCTCAACGAGCTCGCCCGCGCCTCGCGCGTTGCGATGATCATCAACGAGGCCGCGGTGCCGGTTGATCCCTCGGTCGCGGGCGCCGCCGAGATCCTCGGGATCGACGCGATGTACGTCGCCAACGAGGGCAAGCTCGTCGCGGTCGTGGCGCCCGAGGCAGCGGACGCCGCCCTGGCCGCGATCCGCTCCGTCCCCGGCGGCGAGGAGGCCGCGATCATCGGCGAGTGCCGCACCGAGCCCGAAGGCATGGTCCTCATGGCGACCGCCTTCGGAGGCAAGCGGGTGATGGACCAGCTTGTGGGCGATCCGTTGCCGCGCATCTGCTAGCGAGCGGGAGGAGCTGAAATGGGTTCAGCCGAGTTCGCACGATCGAGGCCCCGGGCGTAGGACGAGGAGAGACGGCATGCACCGCACCAGGGTGAGGGTTGTCGAGGACGCGCTCGACGCCAACAACACGATCGCGGCCGCGAACCGAAGCGACTTCGACCGCTCCAACGTCGTCGTCGTGAACCTCATGAGCGCGCCGGGCGCCGGCAAGACGATGCTGCTCGAGCGCGCGCTCGAGGGTCTCGCCGAGGCCGGCCTGCGCGCCGGCGTGCTCGAGGGCGACGTCCAGGGCAGCTTCGACGCCGACCGCCTGTCGGTCCTGCACCTGCCGGTCGTCCAGCTGAACACCGGCAACGGCTTCGGCGGCGAGTGCCACCTCGACGCGAACATGGTCCGCTCGGCGCTGCCGGCGGTCCCGCTCGACGAGATCGACCTGCTGCTCGTCGAGAACGTCGGCAACCTCGTCTGTCCCGCGGAGTTCAGGATCGGCGAGGACGCGAAGATCATGGTCTGCTCGGTCACCGAGGGCGAGGACAAGCCGCTGAAGTACCCGCTCATGTTCCGCTCCTGCGAGCTGGTGATGATCAACAAGATCGACCTGCTCGAGTACCTCGACTTCGACGTCGACCGGCTGGAGGCGAACATCCTCCAGGTCAATCCCGACGCGAAGGTCATGCGCGTCAGCGCGAAGACCGGCGACGGCGTCGACGCGTTCCGCGCCTGGCTGCAGGCGCTTCCGGCGCGGGTGGGCGCCACCGCATGAAGCAGGCGGCGACCGGCGCGTCGCGTGTTGGCGTCGAGCGGGTCGAAGCGCTGCTGCGCGAGCGCAGCGAGGCCAACGCGCAGTTCTTCTCGGCCGAGGCCGAGCGGCTCGCGCGGCTGTGCCACCGGATGGCCGAGCGCTTCGCGCGCGAGGGCCGGCTCGTCGCCTTCGGCGCGACGCCGGCCGATCGCTCCGACGCGCGCCACGTCGCGGTCGAGTTCGTCCATCCGGTGATCGTCGGCAAGCGGGCGCTGCCGGCGCTCGGCATCGCCGGCGAGGGCGGCCGCGTCGCGAGCCTCGTCGCGCTCGAGGCCGAGGGCGAGGACATCGCGATGGGCTTCGGCGAGGACCCCGACACGTTCGCGGCGCTCGTCGCGGCACGCCGGCGCGGCAGCCTGACGGTCGCCTTCGCGCCCGGCTCGGGCGCCGAGTGGGAGTTCGACCTGTCCGCCGTCGCCGATCCGCTCATCCGCCAGGAGATCGTCGAGACGCTCTACCACCTGCTCTGGGAGCTCGTTCACATCTTCCTCGACCACCGCGGGCTGCTGGAGGGCCGCGCCGCCAGGCCGGTCCACGACCCGGGCGCGTCGAGCTTCCTGTATCCGTTTCTGACCCAGCAGGAGCACAACCTCGACGAGGTCCTCGACGACGTGCGCCGGTCGATGCTGCTGAAGGCCGACGAGGTCGTCGAGCTCCGCGCGCAGTCGCTGACCGAGGGCTGCGAGACGCTGCTGAGCGCCGCGCGCGTCCTGCGCGAGCGACTCGACGCCGGCGGGCGGTTGATCGCGATCGGCAACGGCGGCTCGGCGACCGACGCGATGGACGTCGTCGCGGACTTCCACACCGCGATGTTCGGAGGCCCTCCGCGGCGCGCGCTGGACCTCACCGAGGACACCGGCATCATCACCGCCGTAGCCAACGACATCGGCACCGAGGAGATCTTCCAGCGCCAGGTGATCGCGTACGGGCGCGAGGGCGACGTGCTGCTCGCGCTGTCGACGAGCGGCAACTCGCTGAGCATCCTCGAGGCGCTCAAGGAGGCGCGCAAGCGCAAGCTCGTGACGATCGCGTTCGTCGGCTACGACGGCGGCAACGTCGCCCGCGGCAACCTGGCCGATCACATCGTCGTCACGCGCTCGCAGAACATCCCGCGCATCCAGGAGGCGCAGGCGAGCGTGTACCACGTGCTGCGCGAGCTCGTCGAGCTCGTCGGTCCTCAGACGTCCTCGTGATGCCCGCGTCGCCGCTCGACGGCGGCCGGCGCGAGCTCGCCGGGCGGGAGGCTGTGACGAGCCTGCAGTCCAGGGACGCGATCCGGCGCGTCCGCGCGCGCGTCGACGGCACGGTGCAGGGCGTCGGCTACCGCCCCTTCGTCTACCGCCTCGCCGGTGAGCTCGGGATCGCCGGCTGGGTGCTCAACGACGAGCGCGGCGTGCTCGTCGAGGCCGAGGGTCCGCCCGCCGCCGTCCACGCGTTCCTCGCGCGGCTGAGCGCCGACGCGCCGCCGCTGGCCGACGTGCGTAGGGTCGCGGCCGAGGACGTCCCGGTCGTCGGCGAGCCGGGCTTCGACATCGTCGCCAGCGAGCGCGGCGGCGCCGTCAGCGCGCCGGTCACGCCTGACTCGGCGACGTGCGAGGACTGCCTGGCCGAGCTCGCCGACCCGGCGGACCGCCGCCACCGCTACCCGTTCCTGAACTGCACGAACTGCGGCCCGCGCTTCACGATCGTGCGCGGGATCCCCTACGACCGCCCGCTGACGACGATGAGCGGCTTCGAGATGTGCGACGCCTGCCGCGCCGAGTACGACGATCCGACTGACCGTCGCTTCCACGCCCAGCCCAACGCCTGCCCGCTCTGCGGCCCGCGCGTGCGGCTCCTCGACCGCAGCGGCGAGCCGGTCGCGAGCGG
>DASZOA010000362.1:0-4682 GCA_035551055.1 Solirubrobacteraceae bacterium | reverse complement strand
GACGAGATCCCGCCGCTCGCGGTCACGCCGGACAAGTACGTGACGGTCCGCTACGCCGGCGCGTCGGGCGACTTCAACCCGATCCACATCGACGAGGAGTTCGCCCGGCAGGTCGGCCTGCCCGGCCGGATCCTGCATGGTCTGTACACGATGGCGCAGGTCGCGCGCGCCCAGACGGAGGCCGGCGGCGGGCCGCTGGCATCTCGTTCCTCTATCTAGGGCTCGATCCGCAGCTCGGCCTCGGCATTGCGGATGATCCGCCGTCCCGCCTGCTCGCAGCTGCACGCGACGACGGCGACGCCGTCGTCGGCCGAGCGCACGGTGCCGGTCACGACGAGCTCCTGCTCGGGAAAGCCCATGCCGCGGAACTGCACGCTCAGGCGCTTGAGCGCCTGCGGCCCGCCGCCGGCCTCCGTCTGGGCGCGCGCGACCTGCGCCATCGTGTACAGACCGTGCAGGATCCGGCCGGGCAGGCCGACCTGCCGGGCGAACTCCTCGTCGATGTGGATCGGGTTGAAGTCGCCCGACGCGCCGGCGTAGCGGACCGTCACGTACTTGTCCGGCGTGACCGCGAGCGGCGGGATCTCGTCGCCCGGCTGCATCACGCTCCCCGCACGATGTTCGACCAGCGGCCGGTGCAAACGGTCTCGCCGCGCTGGTTGACCGACTCCGAGACGAACACGAAGAAGCCGTTGCCCGCCCGCTCGCTGATGTCCGCGACGCTCACGGTCGTCATGATCTCGTCGCCGGCCACGACGAGCGGGCCCCACTCGAACTCCTGGCCGCCGTGGACCATCCGCGAGAAGTCGATCCCGATCTCGGGGTCGAACAGCGCGGGCCACAGCGCCGGAAAGCTGTAGACGACGGCGAACATCGGCGGTGCCACGACGTCGTCGTAGCCGGCCGCGCGGGCGGCCTCCACGTCGAGATGCAGCGGGTTGCTCTCGCCGACGGCCTTGGCGTACTCGCGGACCTTCTCGCGGCCGACGGCATAGCTGACGCCGGGATAGATCTTGCCGATCACGTCGCTGTTGACGGCCACGCGCGGGAGTTCTAGCAGGCGCCGGGGCACCGCCGGGCAAGCGCGTCGCCGTCCTCGCGCAGGCGCCGGACCGAGCAGTCCGACGCGCGGCGCGGACTCAGGCAACCGGGTGGACGTGCAGCGGTGCGGGCTCGCCGCCGCGGGCCGCCGCGCGGCGCGCGCCGTGCAGCAGCATCGGCGTCCACGAGCACGCCTCGGGGGCGAAGCGGGATCGGCGCTCTGCGTGCGCGCCTGCGCGGACAGCGGCGTCTGCGGCGCTCGCGAACGGCGCGGCGCGGCGGGGCGGGAAGCGCGGCCCTGGCAACGAGGGGCGGTTCTCGTCGTTGACGGGGGCCGTTCGCGACGCGGGTACTCGAGATCGGGTGCTCGAGTGACACCTCGGTGATTCCTTCGCGTCGCTGTGTCGCTCGAGCACGATATGGGTGATCGCGCGACATCCGGCTCGACGCCGCGTCTCGAACTGTCACTCGAGCACGCAGTTCGCGCGGAGCCGTCGCCACCATCACCCACACGATCGCCCGAGTCGGAGTGACGTAGAGCGACCGCCGGCACCGGCACGCGTCGTGGCCCGGGCGCTCGACCGCCGGCCGCTCAGCCGCGCGCCCGCTTGGCGTCGTAGAGGATCTCCAGGAAGCGCTCGGGATCGCTCTCGTCGGCGCCGCCGACACGCGGGCGCAGCGCGCCGTCGAGCTGCGCCGCCAGGCGCGCGCGGGGCTCGGTGGCGAGCTCGTGGCGGCGCTCGAGGAACGAGCGTACGGCCGCGACGTCGTCGGCGGGAACGGCGCTGACGTCCCAGCTCGCGCCCGACCCGCCGGCGGTCGCCGGGCCGGCGGAGGCACCCGCCGCGCCGGCGCCCGGCGTGGCGCCGCCGGCGTCCGACGCGGGGCCACCCCGCGCCAGCCCGCGGTGCGCGCGGTCGACCGCGCGGCGGTCGCGGATGACGACGGTGTCGGCGGCGAGGTCGCCGAGGCGCTGGTTGCGGCGCGTCAGCACGATCGAGACCATCGTCGGCACATAGCTCAGCGGCAGCCCGTCGACGAGCCGCAGGATGTTGCGGATCATGCTCGCGGTGAAGTCGACGGCCCGCCCGTCCGAGCGCACGACGCGCAGGCCGACCGCGCGCTTGCCGGGGGTGCGACCGCGGGCGAGCGTCTCGAAGGCGACGTCGTAGAGCAGCATCGTCAGCCCCGCGGCGGGAAGGATCACGAGCGCGCCGTCGATGCCGAGCGCCGCGAGCAGGACGGCCAGCAGCAGGCCGACGAGGATCGCCTTGAGCAGCAGGTCGATCCCGCCCGCCAGCGCCCGCGAGCCCAGCCCGGCCAGCGTCAGCTCCAGCGACACGCCCTCCGGCGTCGCGATCGTGATGCGATCCTCGTACTGCACGCGCGATGAAGGTAGAGCGTTTCATAGGCGAACGGGAGGCCGACTGGCGCGAGCTCGAGGAGCTGCTCGACGCGCGCGAGCGCCGGCGCGGGTGGCGCCCTGGGCGCGCGGGCGGCCGCCGCGACGGGGTCGGCGGGGCGCGCCGGCGCGGCCGCGGCGCGCAGGAGGTCCTGCGGCTCGCCGCGCTGTACCGCGGCGCGGCGGCGGATCTCGCGCTCGCGCGGCGCCGCCATCCGGGCGACCCGATCGTCCCGCGCCTGGAGTCGCTCGTCGCCCGCGCGCGCCAGGCCGTCTATGCGGAGGAGCCGCCGCGGCGCGGCGCGCTGCGCACGTTCTTCCTGCGCACGTACTGGGTGCGCGTGCGCGAGCGACCGGTCGCGCTGCTGCTGGCGCTCGCCCTGCTGCTCGCGCCCGCGCTGCTCACCGGCGCGTGGGCGCTCAACGACACCGGCGCGGCGATCGGGCTCGTCCCCGAGCAGTTCCGTGCGGCGGTCGAGCCGGTCGGGGACACCGGCATGACGACCGGTGAGGCCGCCGCGTTCTCGAGCGCCGTGATGACGAACAACATCCAGGTCACGTTCCTGGCCTTCGCCGCCGGGATCCTCTTCGGCCTGGGCACGGCGCTCGTCGTCGCCTACAACGGCGCGATCCTCGGCGCCGTCGCCGGCGGCGCGATCGCCAACGGCAATGGGCTGGCGTTCGCCGAGTTCGTCACCGCGCACGGAATCATCGAGCTGTCGTGCATCGCCGTCGCCGCTGCGGCCGGGATGCGGATCGGCTACGCGCTCGTCGCGCCGGGACCGCGCACGCGGGCTCGCGCGCTCGTCGAGGAGGCGCGCGCGTCGGTCGCGATCGTGCTCGGGACGGTACCGTGGGTCGTGCTCGCCGGGCTCATCGAGGGCTTCGTCACCCGCGCCGGCTTCGGCCTCGTGCCCGGGATCGCGCTCGGCGTCGGCGTCGGCGCGCTGTACTGGACGCTCGTCGCCGTGCGCGGCCGGCCGCCGCGCCGCGCCTCGCCGGCGCTCACAGCCGCGCCCGCGCCTTCGCGCTGAGGTACGCGCCGACGCACGCCTGCGCGAGCCCGGCCGGCGCGGTCTCGAGCACCCGCGCGCCCGCGCCGCGCACGCGCGCTGCGGCGCGCTCGCGAGCGGCGAGCACGTCGAGCGCCGCCGCCGCGCGGTACACGTCGAGCTCGACCTGCGGCCGGGCGCGCAGCGCGGCGTCGAGGTCGGGGTCGACGACTCCCGCGACGACGACCTCGTGGCGGCGCGCGAGCACCGGCACCGCCATGACGAGCGAGCGCGCGGCGACCTCCTCGATGAGGTCGGTGAAGACGAGCACGAGCGCCCGCTTCGTCGAGGCGACGCTGCGAAACGCCAGCTCGTAGTCGGAGTCGACCGCCGCCGGCTGCAGGTCGTAGACCGCTCGCACGAGCGCGGCTCCGCCGCGGCGGCGCGGCGTCACGCGGCGGTGGACGGCGGCGTCGAAGGCGAGCGTGCCGCAGCGGTCGCCGAGCTCGTCGGCGACGAGTCCGACGGCGGTCGCCGCGTCGACCGCGGCATCCAGTCGCGTCGCGCCGCCGGTCAGCGGCGCGGCCATCAGGCGCCCGCAGTCCAGCAGGCAGATCACGTCGCGGTCCTGCTCGATGCGGTACTGGTTGCTCATCGCGCGCCCGAGGCGCACCGTCGCCGGCCAGTTGACCTGGCGGATGTCGTCGTCGGGCAGGTAGTCGCGGATCGACTCGAACTCGGTGCCGAGCCCGAGCGGGCCGCGCGCGCGGCGACCGGCTTCGCTGCGAAAGCGCCCGGCGCGGACGGCCAGCGCGAGCCGGCGCGCGGCCGGCAGGTCGGGATAGACGAGCAGCTGCGCGTCGCCGCCCGCGCGGTGATCCCAGGTCGCCAGGCCGAGCGGTCCCCAGACGCGGACCGCCGCCGGGGGCAGCTGCCAGCGCCCGCGCCGCCGCGCCACGAGGCGCGCGTCGAGCCGGCCGTCGCCCTCCTGGGGCTCGAGCTCGATCGCGGCCGGCGCCGCCTGGCGGATCCGCACGCGGCGCCCGTTCGCCCCGCCCGCGTCGTCCGCGAGCGCGACGGCCAGGCTCGCGGGCACGCCGCGCGCGACGATCGGCGCCACGCGCCGCTGCGCGCCCGGCGGACGGCGCGCGGCGCGCGCGTCGGCGAGCACCGCGCCCGCCAGCGCCGCGATCAGCAGCCCGGCCGCGACCGGTCCCGCGGCGATCGCCAGCAGCGCGATCGCCGCG
>DASZOA010000361.1:0-3548 GCA_035551055.1 Solirubrobacteraceae bacterium | reverse complement strand
CGCCGTGCCGCGGAGGTCGATCGCGGCGCCGCCGAACGGGTGCTCGTCGAACGAGAAGTCCTCGCTGATCGTGCGCAGCAGCTCGAGCGCCGGCGCCATGATCTCGGGCCCGATCCCGTCGCCCGGCAGCGTGACGATCGTGGGCATGTGGCGGCGCAGGCTATGCGAAGAGCCGGCGCTCAGCCGTCGGCGGTCGTGCGCGAGCGCCCTGTGCGCTCAGCCGCGGGCGTGGTGGCTGATGACGTGGCTCAAGACGCGGCAGCCCGGGCACGCGGCGACGTACGAGTCTCCGCGCATGAGCTCCTCGACGCTCTCCGGCAGCGGCGGTGGCTGCTCGCCCCTGGCGCGTGCCTGCTCGCTCAGCGTCTCGAAGCGGGGCTCGTGATGGTGTTCCTCGTAGGCCAGCGGTGATCCGCACCAGGCACAGAACTGAGGTGTTGGAGGTGGGCCGACCACGTTCTGAAGCGCGACGCCGCGGCGTTCTGCCGCGGTTCGTCGAGCACGCGACACTAGCACTCGCCTCGCCTGCGGGGGCGGAGGAGTCGCCCCAGGCGGCGCGGGCGTGCGCGGCGCGATCCTACGGCGCGATGCGCAGGCCCGCGCGGGCGGGCATCCCGACGCGACCGCCGGCGATCGGGGTCGCGACCAGGCGGTAGCGGCCGGGCTTTAGGCTGCGGCCCGCGAGGCGCCCGGTGAACGTGAAGCGGTCGCGCCCCGCGGGTCGCCTGCGCGTGAAGCTGCTGCGTAGCTGCACCGGTGAGCTGCACCTCGTCCGAGTGCGACCACGTGGCGCCGCGCGGACGCAGCGCCCACCCAGCCGGCGTCCCGGGGTCAGGCGCTGAAGCGTGAACCGCACGACCGCGGCGGCGTCGAGCGTATAGCTGACGCGCCCCCCGGTGCGCGCCGCCGCCGCCTTGACGCTGGGACCCGAGCGCGCCGCCCGGAAGGTCGGCGGCGATACGCGCAGCCAGGCGCCGCGCGGTGCGGCCGGCGGCGGCGCGGCCGCGGGGCGGGCGGCGGCCAGGATCAGCTGCGCCACGGCCTTGGGCCGTGCGACCGGGACCGAATGCGAGGAGGAGACCTCGACCGCGTGCGCCCCCGCGCGCGCGGCCATGAACCGCTGCGCGGCGGGAGGAAGCGCGCGATCGCCGCGAGCGACGAGATACCACGACGGGATCCGCCTCCACGCCGGCGCCTGCGACGGCTCCGTCAGCGCCGCGAGCGTCACCGGCCGCTGCGCGGCGGCCATCGCCGCCGCCTCGCGCGCGGCGACGTCGTGGGCCAGCACCGCAGCATACAGCAGGGGGTTGACGTAAAGGTCGACGCCGATCGCGCCACCGGCGCGCATGAACGGCAGCGGGACGAGGGACGCCGGAAGCAGGCTGCCGGGGAAGCGCGTGCCCAGCGCGAAGGTGGTCTCGCCGCGCTCCGGCGCGAAGGCGGCCACGTAGACCAGCGCCTCGACGTCCGGGTTGCCTGCGGCGGCGTTGGTGATGACGCTGCCGCCGTAGGAGGAGTGCCCGACAAGGACGATCGGCCCCTCGATGCCCTTCAGGACTCCCGCGATGAACGCGGCATCACCTGCCAGCGTGCGCAGCGGGTTGTCCGCGACGACGACCGGATGGCCGTGCCGGCGCAGCTGTGAGGCGACCGAGCTCCAGCTGGGCGGATGAGCCCAGGCGGCGTGGACGAGCACGACCGTCGGCGCGCTGCTCGTCTTGGCCGACGCGCTCGCGGCGGGCACCGCGGCGACCCCGACCGACGCGACGACGGCGGCGAGGACCGCGCTTCGAAGCGCGCGTCGAGCCACGGTCCCGGCGCCCATCGGTCTCAGCCCAGAGGTCCGCCGCGGGCCGGCAGGTTGGAGTTGAAGATGTATAGCGACAGCTTGCTCGAGCCGTCCTGCCGCGCCTCGTCGACGACGACGTACGTTCCCGTGTCGGTCATCGCCTCCGCCCCCTCCGCCTCGATGCGAAGGGTGTAGAGGCCGTACTCGATCGTGAGCTCGCCGGCCTCCCGCACCTCGATCGGCTCGAGCTTCAGCGAGTCGGCACCCACGTCGAGCAGCTGCTGCCAGGCGGCCCGGGTCGCCTCGCGGCCCTCGCACGGCTCGGCGTTGGGAATCAGGAAGCGGGCGTCTTCGTGGTAGAGATCGGCGATGGCGCCGGCGTCGCGGTCAGCGACTCCGGCTTCGAACGCTCGCGCGCACGCGTCGACCTGCGCGACGGTCATCGGTCCTCCTCGTGTCGTTGGCTTGACGCTTGCGACGCCGCCCATGAGGCGCCATCGTCCGCTCGCCGGCGATCATCGTCTGCGCGCTCGTCCGCCGGCAACCGTGGCCGACCGAAGGGTTGACCGAAGACGCTGCCGACAGCGGTCCGGCTCGCCGTCGCGCGTCGTCCGGCCGGCGCGGGCGCCTCAGGCAGTGCGTCCAGCGCACCCGAGCCCGGCCACCCCGCGCGCGTCCGCGCCGCCGCCGGGCCCGCCGCGCGAGCGCACGCGCTCGATCACGCAGCCGCTCGCCGGCCGCGCGGGCATACGCGACAGGCTGACCGTCAAGTCCTGGCCGGGCACGTCGTACTCGATCTCCCGGGCGAGGACGTCGACGGCGAGCCTCGTCAGCGCGATCGTCAGCCATTCGCCGGCGCAGCGGTGATCGCGAAGGTGGTCGCCGCCGCCCTGCGGGATCAGCGTGTACGGGTCGCCCCGCCGGTCGACGAAGCGCTCCGGGGAGAAGCGCTCGGGCCGATCCCAGGCCGCCGGATCGCGGTTGGTGCCGTAGATGTCGAGCAGCACCCAGTCGCCCTCGGCGAACCGGTGCTCGCGCCAGGTGAACGGCTGCATCACCCGCCCGCCGACGAGCGGGAAGAACGGATAGAAAGCGGCGCACCTCCTGCGCGAAGGCCTCGCTCGTCTCGGGACCGCCCTCGACGACGAGCCGGCGAGCGTCCGGATGCTCGTGCAGCGCCAGCGCGGCGAACGTCACGTAGCGCGCAACCGCGACCGTCGGGCGCAGCACGTTGAGCAGCTCGACCGCTGCGACCGGCGCCGGCAGGAGCTCGCCGTCGAGCTCGCGATGGTGGCTGATGACGTGGGCCGGGCTGTCCTGCGGGGCGGAGATCTCCCCGCGCCGGACGCCGTCGACGACTCCCCGCAGCCAGCGCTCGGTGCGCGCCCGCAGCGCCTGGCCGCGCAGCTGGCGCAGTCCCACGCTGCCGGCTCCCTCGAACATCGCGGCGAGCTCGCGGGTGCGCCGCGCGACGTCGCGCTCGGGCAGCGGCACCGCGCTCCAGCTGCACACCGCGCGGCACAGGATCTCCTGGGCCTGCTCGTCGATCACGACGGCGTCGCGGCGCCGCCAGCGATCGACCGCGGCGCGCCACTCGGCGGCGGTCAGCGCGAGCAGCGACGCGAAGCGCTCGGGGCGCAGCAGCGTCAGGAACATCTCCTTGCGGTGGCGGTGCGCCGCGCCGTCGAGCAGTGCCGCGCTGCCCTTGTCCTGCAGCAGCGTCAGCGCGGTCGGCGGCAGCGCCCTGCGGCGCGTGAAC
>DASZOA010000360.1:0-3666 GCA_035551055.1 Solirubrobacteraceae bacterium | reverse complement strand
CCTACGCGGAGATCGGCGCGGCGCTCGGCATGCCGATCGGCAGCATCGGTCCGACGCGAGCGCGCGCGCTGGAGCGCCTGCGGCGCGTGGCGCGACGGCACGGGATCTGCGATGCCGACTGGTGAGCCCCCGCCGCAGCGCGCGCGCAAGGTGGGCCTGGTGCTGGCCGGCGGCGGTGCGCGGGGCGCCTACGAAACCGGTGCGCTGTCGGTGCTGCTGCCGGCGCTCGAGCGGCGCGGGGAGGCACCGCGGGTGATCGTCGGCACGAGCGTCGGCGCGATCGGCTGCGCGTTTCTCGCGGCGGCGGCGCACCGCCCCGCCGCCGAGGCCGTGGCCGGCGCCGAGGAATGGTGGTGCGGGCTGCGACGCGGCGACGTGATGGGCTCGCTGCTCGCGCGGCTTCCGCGCGCGACCGGCGTCGCGCTCGCACGCGTGCTCGGCGTGCGCACCCGTCCGCTGGGCGGCCTCGTCGACAGCTCGCCGCTGCGGGCGACGCTCGAGGCCAGGATCGAGTGGGAGCGGCTGGGCCGCAACATGCGCGACGGCGCGCTCGACTCCGCGGCGGTCGTCGCCAGCGCCGCTCACGACGGCCGCGCGGTCGTCTTCACCGACACGCGCGACGAGCTCCCGCCCGACGGCGGATCGCTGCGCTACGTCAGGACGGAGCTGAGCTGCGACCACGTGCACGCATCGGCGGCGATCCCGGTGCTGTTCGCGCCGGTGCGGGTGCCCGGGCCGCCGGCGCAGGCGTGGTACCTGGACGGCGGAACGCGGCTCAACACGCCGATCAAGCCGGCCGTCGACCAGGGCGCCGACCGCATCGTCGTCATAGCACTCGACGCCGTCGATCCCGCCCCGGCGGGCCCGGCGCCCGCGCGACCGCCCGAGCTCGCCGACGTCGCCTCCCACCTGCTCCAGGGCGCACTCGTAGACCCGCTCGTCGGCGATCTGCGACGGCTCGCATCGGTCAACGCGATGGTCGCTTCCGGCGCCTCCACCGGTGCCCGCGAGATCCCCTACATCGTCATCGCGCCGCGCGCGCACGACACCGTCGCGCGCCTGGCGCTCGAGACGCTGCGCCGGCGCTATGGCGGCCTGCGGGCGCTGCGCTCGCCCGAGCTGACGCTGCTCGTGCGGCTGCTCGGCGGCCGCGGAGCCAGCGGTGGCGCGCTGCTGAGCATGCTGCTGTTCGACAGCCACTTCATCCGCGCGCTGATCGCGCAGGGCCGCGAGGACGCGCGCCGCTGGCTCGATGCCGCGCGCGGCGATCTCGCTCCGTGGCACCTCGGACCGCTCGGATCGCGTCCGGGAGCACACGGCTGATGGACCGCGCCGCGCGGTCTGCAGCACGAATTTCCAGCAACCACCACAAAAGGAGAAGGACACAATGCCAGACGCAGTCACCTACTGGAACGACGTGCTGCTCGACGTCATCCGCGCGGAGGGCGGCCCCCCGGGGCCGATCAGCCGCGGCGGCGCGATGATGCACGGCGCGATCTACGACGCGGTCAACTCGATCGTCCCGACCCACGAGCCGTACCTCGTCTCGGTCCCGGCCGCCCACGGCGCCTCGATCGAGGCCGCGGTCGCCTACGCGGCCCACGACGCGCTCGCCGCGGCGTTCCCGTCGACGACGGTCGACCTCGCGGACGCGCTCGCCGCCGCGCTGGCCGGCGTCGTGCCGCAGTCGAGCGTCTCGGCCGGCAAGGCCGTCGGCCGCACGTGCGCCGCCGCGATGATCGACCACCGTCGTGATGACGGCGCCGACGACCAGACGCACTACGTGCCGGGGTCAAAGCCCGGCGACTGGCGTCCCACGCGCCCGGGCGCCGGCGCCGCGACGCCGCACTGGCCGAAGGTCAAGCCGTTCTGCATGAGCTCGGGGACGCAGTTCCGGCCCCCGCGCCCCGGCGGCTTTCTGTCGAAGACCGAGATGCTCGCCAGCGCCGAGTACGCGGCGCAGTTCAACGAGGTCAAGGAGCTCGGCGAGGCGGCGTCGACGACGCGCACCGCCGAGCAGACGCAGATCGCGAAGTTCTGGGCAAACGACCTCGACGGCACGTACAAGCCGCCGGGTCAGCTGTTCGCGATCACCCAGATCGTCGCCGACGCCCGCGCACTCGACGTCGTCGAGAACGCGCGGCTGTTCGCGCTGGTCGCGCTGGCGCTCGGCGACGCCGGCATCTGCGCGTGGGACGCGAAGTACGCGACCGACCTCGATCTCTGGCGGCCGGAGACGGCGATCCGGATGGCCGACCAGGACGGCAACGCCGGCACGGCCGCGGACGCCGCATGGGAGCCCCTGTCGCAGGACGGCGCCGACCACTTCTCGCCGCCGTTTCCGGCCTACGTCTCCGGCCACGCGACGTTCGCCGCGGCGCACGCCGCGATCATGCGGCTGTACTTCGGCACCGACAACGTCACGTTCACCGCGACGTCCGAGGACCCCAACCTCCCGGCGGGGGTGACGCGCACGTTCAACAGCTTCACCGAGGCTGCGCGCGAGAACTCCCGCAGCCGCGTCTACCTCGGCGTGCACTTCCAGTGGGACGGAGACCACGGATACCACGCCGGCACGGCGCTCGGCGAGCACATCTTCGCGACGCGGCTGCGACCGCGGGCGGCGGATTACGCCGGCGCCACCCCGAAGCTCGCGGCCTAGCAGGCAGACGGATCGCAGCCGAGCGCGGCGGGCGTCTGCCCGCTGCGCTCGGGTGCGGTTGGCGTCGCGGCCTGCGCAGCGGCGTCGGCCATGTTGCCGACAGCTTCGCTCAAGCTGACGCCATCTCGACGGCAACGGCAATCGCCGAGCCTTGCGGTCACCTCACCGACCGAACCTGGAGGCTCATCGATATGTCTGCAACCCAAGCCGCTTCGATCCTGCGCCCGCTCACCGCGTACGCGCGGGTGGTCCATGCGGGCCTGACCGCCGCCGGCGCGACCGAGGCGCGCGCGCAGCGCTGGCTCGTCGCCCACAGCGTCGCCGTCCTGCGCATCGCCACGGGGGCGGTCTTCCTCGCGTTCGGCGCGCTGAAGCTCGTCCCGGGTCTCAGCCCGGCACAGGACCTCGTCACGCGCACGACGGAGATCCTGACGCTCGGCATCGTGCCGGCACCCACTGCGCTCGTGCTCGTCGCGACGCTCGAGTGCGTGATCGGCCTGTGCCTGGTCAGCGGCCGCGCAGGCCGCCTCGCGGTCGTCCTGCTCGCCGTGCAGCTCGTCGGCATCCTGTCGCCGCTCGTGCTGCTCCACGACCACCTGTTCGCCGGCCCGCACGGGGCGCCGACGCTCGAGGGCCAGTACGTGCTCAAGGACGTTATCATCGTCGGCGCCGCGTTCGTCATCGCGGCGGCGTTCGGCGGCGCGCGCCTGAGCAGCCACGCCGACGGCGGCGAGCCGCCGCGGTCGTAGTTGCCGGACCGCTGACCGGGCCACGCGGCCGGCGGTCCGGCGTCGAGCGCGGCGAGCGCACGATCGACCTGCCGTCGGCGCCCGCGCCGAGACCGCCTCGCCCTTACGGCTCGGGCGGGATCAGCAGTTCCTCGTCGCGCCAGTCGGGCTGCACCTCGTCGAGCGCCTCGGCCACGCGCGGATAGTCGGCCGGCAGCAGGACCATGCCGTTCGTGATCTCGGGCGGGTCGATGTCGAGGCGCTCGGCGAGGCGCT
>DASZOA010000359.1:0-7510 GCA_035551055.1 Solirubrobacteraceae bacterium | reverse complement strand
GCCGGCGCCCACAACGTCCTGCTGTCGGGCCCGCCGGGAACCGGCAAGACGATGCTCGCCCGCCGACTCGTCTCGATCCTGCCGCCGATGACGCGCGACGAGGCGATCGCGGTCACGCGCATCCACAGCGTCACCGGCCGGCACATTGCCGACGGCCTCGTGCAGCAACGGCCGTTTCGCGCGCCACATCACACGATCTCCCCGCCCGGGCTCGTCGGCGGCGGGCCGCTGCCGCTGCCGGGCGAGGCGAGGCTGGCGCACAACGGCATCCTGTTCCTCGACGAGCTGTCCGAGTTCAGCCGGGCGGCGCTCGAGTCGCTGCGCCAGCCGCTCGAGGACGGCTGCGTGGCGATCGTGCGCGGCCAGCGCACCGTCGTGTTCCCGACGCGCTTTCAGCTCGTCGCGTCGACCAACCCCTGCCCGTGCGGCTACGCCGGCGAGCGGCGCTGCCGCTGTACGGACGGCGACATCGCACGCCACCGGCGCAGGCTCAGCGGACCGCTGCTGGACCGCATGGACCTGCTCGTGAACATGCCGCGCCCCGCGCCCGAGGCACTCGAGCGCGAGGTCTCGACGAGCTCCGACGAGGTGCGCGCCGCGGTGCTCGAGGCGCGCGAGCGCCAGGCGCACCGGCTCGCCGGCAGCGGCCTGCGCACGAACGCCGACCTCACGCCGCGGCTCGTCCGCGAGCTCGTGTGCGCCGACCCGGAGGCCGTGACGACGCTGCGGCTGGCCTACGCGAAGGGTACGCTCAGCGCGCGCGGCCACGGTCGGATCCTGCGCGTGGCGCGGACGGTGGCCGACCTCGACGCGAGCGCGGGGGTGCACGCGCATCACGTCAGGGAGGCGCTCGGCCTGCGCCAGCACGACGTGCTCGACGGGGAGCTGGCGGCATGACCGCATGCGACGACTGCCTGCGCCGCACGGCGCTCGTCGCGCGGCTCGCGCCGCACGTCGAGCGCGGGCGGCGCGAGCGCCGCAGGCTCGGCGAGCTGCTCGCGCTGCCCGACGAGGGGCTCGTCGCGGCGCTGGCCGGAGGGCATCGCCGAGCGATCGAACGGGCCCACCGCGCGTTCGACCCCGACCGCGCGCGCGAGCGCCTGCGGGCGTCGGCGATCACCGCCGTCTGCCGTCACGATCCCGACTATCCGCCGCGGCTGCTGCAGGCCGACGACGCGCCCGCCGTGCTGCATGTGGCCGGAGACCCCGCGCGCCTGGCGGTGCTGGCCGATCGCGACGCGCCGGCCGTCGCCGTCGTCGGCGCTCGACGCGCCGGGATCGACGGGCTCGAGGTGGCGCGCGCGCTCGGTCGCGGCCTGGCGGCCGCCGGCGTCACGGTCATCAGCGGGATGGCGCTCGGCATCGACGCCGCCGCCCACGTGGGGGCGCTCGACGTGGGCGGGCCGACGATCACCGTCCTGGCCGGCGGCGCCGACGTCGCCTACCCGGCGAGCAAGCGCAGCCTGCACCGCGAGCTCGTCCGGACGCAGGCGGCGATCTCGGAGATGCCGCCGGGATTCGCCCCGCTGCGCTGGTGCTTTCCGGCGCGCAACCGCACGATCGCCGGTCTGGCGTCGATGACGATCGTCGTCGAGGCGACCGAGCGCTCGGGATCGCTCATCACCGCGGAGCTCGCCCAGGAGCTGGGCCGCGCGGTCGGCGCCGTGCCGGGACCGGTCACCGCGCCGCGCTGCGCGGGATCCAACGCGCTGCTGCGCGACGGCGCGCTCGTGATCCGCGACGCCCAGGACGCGCTCGACGAGGCGCTCGGCGTCGGCGTCGCGACCGCGCTGGCCGGCCACCGCGCCGAGGAGCTCGCGCCGGGGCTGCGCGCGCTGCTGCGGCGCGTCGAGGACGGGTCCGACACGGTCTCGTCGCTGGCGGCGACGCCGAGCGAGGCGCAGCGCGCGCTCGCCGAGCTCGCCGAGCTCGAGCTGCTGGGCTTCCTGCGGCGCGCACCCGGGGGGCGCTATGTCCGCCTGCCGTAGCCGGCCCTATCCTCGACGGCGTGCACGCCCGCCGCGTACCCGTCGCGCTGTCGATCGCCGGGTCGGACTCGGGCGGCGGGGCGGGAATCCAGGCCGATCTCAAGGCGTTCGCGCGCGCCGGCGTGCACGGCACGACCGCGATCACGGCGATCACCGTCCAGAACACCGTCGGCGTGCGTGCCGTGCAGGAGGTCGCCCCGGAGATCATCGCCGGCCAGATCCGTGCCGTCGCCGAGGATCTCGGCGTCGACGCGATCAAGATCGGGATGCTCGGCGACGTGCCGACGATCGAAGCCGTGGCGCGGGCGCTCGACGAGCTGTCGCCGCAGATCCCGATCGTCCACGACCCGGTCATGATCGCCGAGTCCGGGGCCCGCCTGCTGGCGCTCGACGCCGTCGCGGCGCTGCGCACGCTGATCGTCGCGCGCGCGACCGTCATCACGCCGAACCTCGCCGAGGCGCGGGCGCTCGTCGATGACGACGACCTCGACGGAAGCGAGCTGGTCCGCGCGCTCCACGCGCTCGGGCCGCGCAACGTCGTCGTCACCGGCGGCCACCGCGACGCTGCCACCGACGTGTTCTTCGACGGCAGCACGCTCACCGAGCTGCCGGGCGAGCGCCATCCCGACGGCGCGGCGCACGGCTCGGGCTGCACCCACTCCTCGACGCTCGCCGCGCGCCTGGCGCTGGGCGACGACCCGCTTGCGGCGGCGCGCCACGCGCGCGCGGTGGCGGCGGCGGCGGTCGCGGCCGGGCTGCGCGAGCTCGGCGCGGGCGCCGGTCCCGTCGACGTCTTCGGGCTCGGGCGCAGAGCGTGACATCGGGCGAGCGAGGCCTTCCGATCGGCGTCGCCGCTTTGCCATAATCGCCGGTCGTGCGGCTCCTTCGAATGAAGCCTGGACATGGCGAGATCCTGATCGCCGAAGGCGACGTAGAGGTTCCCGAGCAGCACGACGAGCTCGTCGAGGCGTTCCGCGAGCAGCTCGACGGCGGCATGTGGGCGGCGGTTCCGACGGCCGGGAGCGGCGGCCGCCGCCAGGCGCGGATGGTGTCGAGCTTCGACGAGATCCCGCAGGGCGCCGATCGCGTCATCTTCTTCCCGCGCGCGGCGGGCGGCAGGTAGGGCGGGCGGCGCATGCTGCTTGCGATCAGCGCCAGCGTCATCGTCGTCCTCGTGCTGCTCTGGGAGGTCGGCTGGCCGGTCGCGGCCGAGCAGATCTCCCGCTGGCGCGCGCGCCGGGCGCGGATCGACGTCGAGGGCTACGACCCCGGGCGCGAGCGCCGCGCCGAGCAGCGCGCGCGCACGCTGCTGCGCTCGTGCGTCAACGACGAGGAGTGGGCGATGTACTGCGACCTGGGCTTCATCAGGGTCTGGGGCGGGCTGTCCGAGGGCCCGGTCGGCGACCGCGACGTCGGCGGCGCGACGTACGCCTACCTGATCTACCCGCACAAGCCGATCGTCGCCTACCTGCCGCAGACCCACCGGCTGCTGAGCGAGTACTGCGTCGCGTTCCCCGACGAGACGCGCCCGTACGGCTCGCCGCGCCTGCCCGACTCCGACGACGTGCTCGCGAAGTGGATGGCGCTGACCGGTGACGAACGGCGGATCATCGCGCTGGCGAACATGCACCTGCCGGGGCGCCAGGTGGACCCCAAGCAGGTCAAGCGCGACCTGTGGCGGCTCGGCCGGTGGGAGCAGGCGCGGCTTCGCGACCAGCAGCGCGGCGCGGGTAGTGTTCACGCGCCGTGAGCACGAACGGCAAGCTCGACCCAAAGCACAACTCGCGCGCGCTCACCGACGGCCCCGCGCGCGCGCCCGCCCGCGCCTACCTGCACGGCATCGGCTTCGATGCCGAGGCGCTGGATCGGCCGATCATCGGCGTCGCCTCGACGTGGATCGAGACGATGCCCTGCAACTTCCACCTCCGCGCGCTCGCCGCGAAGGTCAAGGAGGGCATCCGTGCCGCGGGCGGCACGCCGATGGAGCTCAACACGATCGCGATCTCCGACGGCATCACGATGGGCACGAGCGGCATGAAGACGAGCCTCGTCTCGCGCGAGGTCATCGCCGACTCGATCGAGCTCGTCGCGCGCGGCCACCTCTTCGACGCGATCGTGGCGCTCAGCGCCTGCGACAAGACGATCCCCGGCACGGTCATGGCGCTCGCGCGCCTGAACCTCCCCGGGCTGATGCTCTACGGCGGCTCGATCGCGCCTGGCCGCTACCGCGGCCGGGACGTGACGATCCAGGACGTCTTCGAGGCCGTCGGCAAGCACGCCGCCGGGTTGATGAGCGACGAGGACCTCGCCGAGCTCGAGTCGGTCGCGAGCCCCGGCGCGGGGGCGTGCGGGGGCCAGTTCACGGCCAACACGATGGCGATGGCGTTCGAGGTGCTCGGCATCAGCCCGATGGGATCGGCGATGGTGCCGGCCGAGGACGCCACGAAGGCGAACGTCGCGCTCGAGGCCGGCAGGCTCGTCATGGACGTCCTCGAGCGGGGGCTGCGCCCGCGCGAGGTCATCTCGCGGGAGTCGCTCGAGAACGCGATCGCCGCGATCGCGACGTCCGGCGGCTCGACGAACGGGGTGCTGCACCTGCTCGCCGTCGCCCGCGAGGCGGGCGTCGAGCTGGAGATCGACGACTTCGACCGCATCTCCGAGCGCACCCCGCTGCTGTGCGACCTCAAGCCGGGCGGCCGCTACGTCGCCACCGACCTCTACGCCGCCGGCGGCGTGCCGCTCGTCGCCAAGCGCCTGCTCCAGGCCGGCCTGCTGCACGCGGACGCGATCACCGTCACGGGGCGCACCGTCGGCGAGCACGCACGCGAGGCGGGCGAGGCCGACGGTCAGCGCGTCGTGCGCCGGCTCGACGAGCCGATCAAGGCCAGCGGCGGCCTGGCGATCCTGCGCGGCAACCTCGCGCCGGAGGGCTGCGTCGTGAAGCTGTCGGGCCACGAGCGCCGCCGTCACGAGGGCCCGGCGCGGGTGTTCGAGAGCGAGGAGCACGCGATGGCCGCGGTGATCGGCGAGACGATCCGGCGCGGCGAGGTGATCGTCATCCGCAACGAGGGGCCCGCCGGTGGCCCCGGCATGCGCGAGATGCTCGGCGTGACCGCGGCGCTCAACGGCATCGGCATGGGCGAGCACGTCGCGCTCCTCACCGACGGGCGCTTCAGCGGCGCCACGCACGGCTTCATGGCCGGTCACGTCGCGCCCGAAGCCGTCCGCGGCGGCCCGATCGCCGCCGTGCGCAACGGCGACGTGATCACGATCGACGTCGACGCCCGCCGGCTCGACGTCGCGCTCGACGACGCGACGATCGCCGAGCGGATCGCCGCCTACGACGGACCGGACAACGGCGACCTCGGCGGCGTGCTGGGCAAGTACGCCAAGCTCGTCTCGAGCGCCTCCCACGGCGCCGTCACCTGACGGCAAGCGGCTGGGGCGGCCGCAACGTCCCGGGCCGTCAGCCGAGCGCGAGCAGCCGCGCCAGCGTCCGCGCGTTACGCGGGGCGAACTCCTCCCAGTCGTTGTTGAAGTACGCGTACACGTCGATGTCGCGCGCCCAGCTCGAGATCCGCGTCGCCCACTCCGCGAGCTCCGAGCGCGAGTAGTTGCCGCGCCGGCCGCGGTGGCCGTGGTGAAAGCGCAGGTAGGTGAAGTCGGCGGTCAGCTCGCGGGTCTGAAACTCGATCTCCGGACGGTCGGCGATCGTGAGCGCGACGTTGTGCCAGCGCAGCAGCTCGTAGACCTCCGGACAGAACCACGAGGCGTGGCGGAACTCGAAGGTGTGCCGGCCCGGCGGCAGGTGGTCCAGGGCGAACGCCAGCCGCGCGTCGTCGCGCTGGAAGTTCGCCGGCAGCTGCCACAGCATCGGCCCGAAGCGGCCGGCGTCGCGCAGGGGCTCGAGCGGCTCGGTCAGGCGCTGCACGCCGCGCTCCATGTCGGTCAGGCGCTTCATGTGCGTGAGGTAGCGCGAGCTCTTGACGGCAAAGCAGAAGCCGTCCGGCGTCTGGGCGACCCAGCGCTCGACCGCCGGGCGTCGGGCGAGGCGGTAGAAGGTCGTGTTGACCTCGACGGTGTCGAAGCTCCTGGCGTAGTGCTCCAGCCAGCGCGACGCCGGCATGCCCTCCGGGTAGAAGGACGCGCGCCAGGAGGCGTAGTTCCAGCCGCTGCAGCCGATCCGGATCACGCGGCGTGCCGGCGTCCTACCCCGCGCGCGGCGGCCGTTCGAGAAACGCCCGCAGGTCGGCGTTGAAGCGCGCCGGGCGCTCGAGCATCGGCACGTGGCCGGTGTCGGGATAGACGACCTTGCGCGCGTCGGGGATCAGCCGCTCGAAGGCGTCGGCGTCGCGGACCGGCACGAGCCGGTCGCGCTCGCCCCAGACGACGAGCGTCGGGCAGGCGATCTGCGCCAGCCGGTCGCGCAGCGGGTAGCCGGCCATCGAGCGCAGCGCCGGCATGAAGCCCGGTCGTCCCGCGCCGCCGACCTGCTCGGCGACGAGTGGCCACGGCAGCAGCTCGGGATGCGCCGCGACGCCCGCCAGCACGATCCGCCGCAGCCGGGCGCGCCGCGCGAACGCCGTCG
This sequence comes from Solirubrobacteraceae bacterium, assembly GCA_035551055.1. GTDB lineage: Bacteria > Actinomycetota > Thermoleophilia > Solirubrobacterales > Solirubrobacteraceae > CADCVQ01. The sequence continues at coordinate 934 of DASZOA010000359.1, read as the reverse complement.
AGCGGGCCGCGACGAAGCCGCCGTAGCGGGCGAACGCGCGCTCCGCGCGCCCCAGCCGGTCCAGCGCGCGCTCGAGCCGCAGCTCGGCGATGTGCAGCCCGGCGGCGGAGACGAGCACCAGACGCTCGACGCGCCGGGGGTGGGCGATCGCCAGCTCGGCGGCGATGAAGCCGCCCATCGAGTTTCCGACGACGGCCGCGGCGTCGATCGACAGCTGCGCGCAGACGGCGTCCAGCGTGCGCGCGTACCCCGCCACCGACACCGCGCCCGCCGGCATCTGCGAGGCGCCGAAGCCGGGCAGGTCGACGGCGACCACGCGGTGGTCGCGCGCGAGGTCGGGCAGGGTCTCCAGCCAGTTCTGCCAGCGCCCGCCGAGGCCGTGCACGAACAGCAGCGGCGGCCCGCTGCCGAGCTCGACGAGGTTCAGCGCCCGGCCGTCGACGCGCACGAAGCGCCGGTGCTCGCCCCAGTCGACGTCGAGCCAGGCCGAGCGCGCCGCGGGGCCGTACGCGTCGACGTCGCCGCGACGTTCTACGCTTGTCGGGACGGTCATCGGCCGACGAAGTATGCGCATCGCGATCGACATCGATTCGACCCTGCATCACTACTGGGATCGTCTGTCGGCCGCCGCGGTGCGCCGCTTCGGCGTCGACCTGCCCTATGAGGAGCAGCTGGACTGGGGGATCACGCGCCTGCGCCCCGACCAGCTGGAGCTCTGCATCGCCGAGACGCACGTCGCCGAGGCGATCCTCGCCGGCGAGCCGTATCCCGACGCGGTACAGACCGTCAGGCGCTGGCGCGACGACGGGCACTTCATCCACGTCACGAGCCACCGCGAGCTCGCCGCACGCGAGCCGACGGCGCAGTGGCTGGAGCGGATCGGCCTCCCCTTCGACGACCTGCACTGCTCCGACGACAAGGTCGGCCGCTGCGT
>DASZOA010000358.1:0-1743 GCA_035551055.1 Solirubrobacteraceae bacterium | reverse complement strand
CGCGCCGAGCGCGACGCGACCGTCGAGTGGGTCGACTGCAACCTCGGCTCGAAGCTCACGATGAAGTACCCGTCGGTCTACCTCACGGGCGAGCGCGCGCACGGCGAGATCCTGTCGATCGCCTTCGCCGGCGCCGGCCAGCACCAGGACGCGGGCGGCAAGATCATCCACGCCGCCCCGAACACGACGTCGAACATCTTCGCCAAGTCGATCTCCAAGGACGGCGGACGCGGCTCCTACCGCGGGCTGCTCGAGGTCGCCAAGGGCGCCCACGGGTCGAAGTCCAAGGTCGTCTGCGACGCGCTGCTGCTCGACGAGGAGTCGCGCTCGGACACCTACCCGACGATCCGGATCGGCGAGGACGACGTCAACGTCGGCCACGAGGCGACCGTCTCCAAGGTCGGCGAGGAGCAGCTCTTCTACCTCACCGCGCACGGGCTCGACGAGGAGGAGGCCTCCAAGCTCATCGTCAACGGCTTCATCGAGCCGATCGTCAAGGAGCTTCCGATGGAGTACGCCGTCGAGATGAACCGGCTCATCGAGCTGCAGATGGAGGGCTCCATTGGCTAGTCCGTCGATCGCGACGGAACCTGGTTGGCTGACGGCGCGCCGCGAGCGCGCCGTCTCCTTGACGGGCTCGCTGGCGCTGCCGATGTTTCGCGGCAATCCCGGCTGGGAGTTCACCTCGCTGAAGGGCCTCGACCTCGACGCCTACGGCCGCCCGGAGGCGGTCGACGCCGATGCGTCCGGGCTCGGCGTCTTCGACGCGCCGCCCGGCGCGCTGCTGCTCGAGCAGGTCGACCATGTCTTCGCCGACCCGCTCGAGCCCGCCCCCGGCGGCGCCCTCGTCATGTCGCTGTCGGGCGCGGTGGCGCAGCATCCCGAGCTCGTCGAGCGGCACTTCGGGTCGCTCGTCTCGGCCGAGAGCCCGTTCGTCGCGCGCAACGACGCCGGCTGGCAGGGCGGCGCGTTCGTCTACGTGCCGCGCGGCGTCGTCGTCGAGACGCCGATCGTCGTCACCGTCGTGCAGTCCCAGGCCCAGACGGCGCTGCACTGGCGCACGCTCGTCGTGCTCGAGGAGGGCGCCCAGGCCGAGGTCTGGGAGCAGTACGTCTCGGCCGACTCCTGCGCGGGCGCCGACGCACTGCTGAACACGGTCACCGAGCTGTCGGTCGGAGCGAACGCGAACCTGCGCTACGTCTGCGCGCAGGGTCTCGACGAGAAGGCGTGGGTCTTCGGTACGCAGCGCTGCATCGTCGAGCGCGACGCGGCGATCGACTGGATTGCGCTCGGCTTCGGCGGCGGCAACGGGCGCGTCGCGATGGAGACCCAGCTCGCCGGCCGCGGCGCCGACGCGAAGGTCACCGGCGCGTACGCCACGCGCGGCCGCCAGCATCTCGACTACGCCACCACGCAAGAGCACGCGGCCCCGAACACGACGTCGGACCTCGCCTTCCGCGGCGTGCTCGATGGGCGCTCGAGCACCGTCTGGTCAGGGATGATCAAGGTCGACCCGGGCGCGCAGCAGATCGACGCCTTCCAGGAGTCGCGCAACCTGCTGCTGACCAAGCGGGCGCACGCCGACGCGATCCCGGGCCTGGAGATCCTCGCCAACGACGTGCGCTGCACGCACGCCGCGGCGATCGCCCAGATCGACCCCGAGCAGCTGTACTACCTGCGCGCGCACGGCCTGTCGCCCGAGGAGTCCAAGCGCCTGGTCATCGAGGGCTTCCTCGAGGCGAC
>DASZOA010000357.1:0-4148 GCA_035551055.1 Solirubrobacteraceae bacterium | reverse complement strand
GCCCGACGTCGGGATCGCCACGCTGATCGCCGGCGACGGCGTGCGCGGGGTCGGCGCGCTGTTCGTGTTCGCGACGCACGTCTGCCTGATCGCCGATCCGGTCCCGCACAACAACCTCATCTCCTACGGCTGGGCGGCCCCGATCCTCGGCCACATCGACCTCGCGCTGTCGGCGTTCTTCGTGCTGTCGGGCTATCTCATCGCGCGCCCGTTCGCGCGCGCGTACGTCATGGGCGGGCGCCGGCCGCGCGTGCGCAACTACGTGCGCAACCGGGTCCTGCGCGTCGTCCCGGTCTTCTACGTGCTGACCGTGCTCGCGCTGCTGCGGTTCGGGTTCGACGGCCGTCTCGACAACCCGCCGGGGGCGGAGACGAGCAGCTGGTGGCAGGTGCTCGGGCAGTTCCTGTTCATCCAGGGCCAGACCGCCGGCCCGGCGTCGATCCCGATCGGCCCGGGGTGGTCGATCGGCGCCGAGGTCGGCTTCTACATCATCGTCCCGTTCGCCGCCTACGGCGCCTACCTCGCCGCGCGGCGGCTGCGCGGGCAGTGGGAGCGCGCCGCGCTGGCGCTCGCGGTCATCGCGGTCGTCACGTTCGTGAGCATCGCCCTGCGCGCCCAGGACAAGTACCTGTTCGCGTGGCTGACGAGCCCGCCGGCGATCCTCTACGGCTTCATGCCCGGCGTGGCGCTGGGCATCGCCGAGCCGCTCTTCGCACCGTACCTGCGCGACCGCGCGCGCCTGGCCACGGTGCTCGCGTGGGCGGCGTTCGCGCTCGGCCTGCTGTGCGCGATCGTCTATGCCGCGACCGACTACGACCCCCGCCAGACTCCGATCCACCACGCGCTCGGCGTGCGCGCGCTGCTGGCGGCGCTCAGCTGCGGGCTGCTGTTCGCCGGGCTCGTCGTGCTGCAGATCGGCACCGGGCGGGCGCCGCGGCTGTTCGCCAACCGGGCGATGCTCTGGCTGGGCGCGCGCTCGTACTCGTTCTACCTCGTGCACATCTGGGTCCTGCTCGAGCTCGATCACATCCTCGGCGAGGGGCACGGCATCGCGACGCGCCTGGCGGTGCTGGGCGCGATCGGCTTTCCGCTCACGGTCCTCAGCGGCTCGCTGTCATACCGCTTCATCGAGCGCCCGTTCCTCGAGCGAAAGCAGCGCACGACGCAGCACGCGCCGCCCGAGCCGGCCACGCCGGCGCTGGAACCGGCGCGCTGACGCGGCAGACAGGTAGATTTGCGCCCCGATGCCAGGGCCCCTGCGAATCGCGGCGCTGCTCGTGCTCCTGCTCGCGGGCGTCGCACTCGTCGCGTGCGGCGACGACGCGAACAGCCGCGACGCGAAGAACGCCTACGTGCGCGAGGTCAACGCCGCGCAGCGGGCCTTCGCCGACACCGTGTCCTCGGTCTCGCAGCGGATCACGCGGAAGAGCTCGTCGACGCAGGACCGCCGGACGCTGGAGCGCTTCGAGGCGGCGATCGACCAGGTCGTCGCCAGGCTCGAGCGCATCGAGGTGCCCCGCGACGTCGAGCCCGAGCACGCGCAGCTCGTCACGGCGATGAGGCGCTTCGGCGCGGAGATCGAGAAGGCGACGGCGGCGCTGCGCAATCCGGATACGCGCAGCATCGCCGAGGCTCAACGCGCGATCGCGACCGCGACGCAGACGGTCAACGGGCGCATCGAAGCCGCGATCGCGGCGATCAACTCCAAGCTCGCCGGGGCCTAGGCGATGTCCCCGACCTGGATCTGGGTGGAGGCTGCGATCGTCGTCTTCGTCCTCGCCGGCATGGTGATCGCGATCGTGAAGCTCTCGTAGGACTCGCCGGGCCGATGTTCCGCTCGATCGTCGTGGGCACCGACGGGTCGGACACGGCGACGCAGGCGGTGCGCCAGGCGATCGAGCTCGCGCGCTGCCTCGGGGCGCGGATCGAGCTGGTCAGCGCCTACTGGCCGGTCTCCGACGCGCGGCTGCGCGAGGAGTCGATCGTCGTTCCCGAGGACCTGCAGTGGATGATCAACCCGCGCGAGGACGTCGAGGCGACGCTCGAGGCGGCCGCGCGGCAGGTCCGGGCGGCGGGTGTCGATGTCGAGGTGTTCGCGCGCCAGGGCGACCCGGCGGACGCGATCCTCGACGTCGCCGAGGAGCGCGCCAGCGAGCTGATCGTCATCGGCAACAAGGGGATGACCGGCGCCGAGCGCTTCCTGCTGGGCTCGGTGCCCAACAAGGTCTCCCACCACGCGCCGTGCTCGGTGCTGATCATCCGGACGGTGTGACCGCCGACGGCGCAGGGGCGGTCGCCGCGGCCGCATCGACGAGACCCGCGGCGTAGTAGCGGTCGCGGCCGGGCGGCCCGAGGTCGCGGGCCGTGCGCTCGAGGTGGCGCTCGACCTCCGCCGGCGTCGGGTTGCGTCCGAGCACGCCCGAGGCGAGCACGAGCGCGACGACGCCCGTGACGTGCGGCGATGCGGTCGACGTCCCGCGGAAGCGGGGCAGGATCTCGAAGCGCGATGGCGACGCGGGGCGGAAGCTCACGCCCGAGATGTCGCGGCCGGGCTCGCCGCCGCCCTGGCAGTTCGGATCGCCCGATAGCGGCGCATCGCTGCCGCCGCCGGGGGCGACGAGGTCCAGCCCGGGGCCGTGGTTGGAGTAGTCGCCGAGGCAGCCGTGCTCGGTCGTGCCGCCGACGTTGATCGCCATCGTGTCGTAGCGCCTGGCCGGCACGCGGGGATCCGAGCTGTTGCCGGCCGCGGCGACGACGACGACGCCGGCGCGGCGGGCCTCGGCGAGCGCCGCGCGCACGCCACGCGACGCGGTCACGCTGCGCGGCGTCGGCGTCAGCGGCGGCCCGTCGTAGAGCTCGAGCGAGAGGTTGACGACGTCGGCGTCGTTGCGAACCGCGTAGCGGATCGCCCGCGCGATCGTCGACGGGTAGCCGCGGCCCTCGACGTCCAGCACGCGCAGCGGCATGATCCGCGCGCGGTAGGCGACGCCGACGATGCCGTAGGCGTTGTTCGCCGTCGCCGCGATCGTGCTCGCGATGAACGTCCCGTGGCCGTACTCGTCGCTGGGGTAGGGGTCGTTGTCGACGAAGTCGTAGCCGCGCACGAAGCGGGCGCGCGCGAGATCCGGCGAGCGGCGGTACGCGCCGCGGCGGGCGTACGCCACCCCGCTGTCGAGGATCGCGATCTTCACGCCGCGCCCCCCGCTGCCGCCGAGGCGGCTGGCCTGCGACCACGCCTGCGGGGCGTTGATCCCGAACGGGCCGTTGAGCGCCCACTGCACGGTGGACCAGCCCGCGTTCGGCGCCGCCGCGGCGACGCCCGAGTCGTTGGGCACGTACGCCGCGCGCGCCAGCAGCGGGTGCTCCCGCGCGCTCGCGGCGGCGGGCACGAGGGCGGCCACCGCGCCCGCGGCCGCCGCGCCCTTGCGAAGGAGTGCGGGAAGAGAGATCACGTGGCGAGGACGAGCATCACTAGATGCACGGTGAAACCATACGGAGTCGCCACTGTTGCGCTGCCGGCTCGCTGCCATAGTCCTCGCCTGACGATGGCAGCGGTCTTCTTTCCGCGCGACGAGTACTTCATGCGGCTGGCGCTTCGCGAGGCCGAGGCGGCGCTCGCCCACGACGACGTGCCGATCGGCGCCGTCGTCGTGCACGAGGGCGAGGTCATCGGCGCGGCCCACAACGAGCGCGAGCTGCGCCAGGACCCGACGGCGCACGCCGAGATCCTCGCGCTGCGCGAGGCGAGCCGCGCGCTGGGCTCCTGGCGCGTGCTGGACTGCGTGCTCTACGTGACGCTCGAGCCCTGCGCGATGTGCGCCGGCGCGATCGTGCTCGCGCGCGTGCCGCGCGTCGTCTACGGCACGACGGACCCGAAGGCCGGCGCCGCCGGCTCGGTGCTCGACGTGCTCGCCCAGCCGCGCCTGAACCACCGCCCGCAGGTCGCCGGCGGCCTGCTCGCCGGCGAGTGCGCGGCGCTGCTGACCGCCTTCTTCGGCTCGCGCCGCTGAACCGCGGCGATCTCCTATCCTCGGCGGTCGCCCGTTGGTGCGCCTCGGAGGGGTGCCGGAGTGGTTGAACGGGGCGGTCTCGAAAACCGTTGTAGGGGCAACCCCCCTACCGAGGGTTCGAATCCCTCCCCCTCCGCT
>DASZOA010000356.1:0-4151 GCA_035551055.1 Solirubrobacteraceae bacterium | reverse complement strand
GCGCACGCGCGCGCTGGCGCGGCTCGGCCGCGCGGCCGCACGGCCGGCCGCCCGGGCGCGGCGCAACGAGGCGCGCGAGGCCGCGCGCGTCAACGCGATCTTCGACGACGTCGACGTGGTGCTCGGCCCGCCGCTCGCCGGGCCGCCGCTGCCGATCGGGCGCTACGAGGGCCGCGGCGCGGTGTACACGCTCAGCGGCGTGCTGCGCTGGGTGCCGTTCAACGGCGTCTGGAACCACACCGGCAACCCCGCCGCGGCGGTCCCCGCCGGGTTAGACGCCGACGGCCTGCCGCTGTCGGTCCAGCTCGTCGGCCGGATCGACGCCGACGCCACGCTGCTCGCGCTCGCCCAGGAGCTCGAGACGGCCCGCGCCTGGACCGACGCGCGCCCGACGGTCTCTTGAGCTCCGAGCTGCTCGTCACCGCCGAGCGGGCCGCGCGCGCCGCGGGGGAGCTGCTGCGCGAGCGCTTTGAGGCCGGGCGCGAGCGCGCGACCGGGGCCAAGTCGACGCACACCGATCTCGTCTCGGAGGCCGATCTCGCCGCCGAGCGCGCGATCCGCGACGTGATCACGGCTGCCCGGCCCGACGACGCGATCCTCGGCGAGGAGGGCGGCGAGACGCAGGAGGGCGCCGGCCTGCGCTGGATCGTCGACCCGCTCGACGGGACCGTGAACTTCCTCTTCGGGGTCCCGCAGTGGTGCGTGAGCGTCGCCGTGCACGACGACGACGGCGGGCTCGTCGGGGTCGTCTTCGACCCCATGCGCGAGGAGATCTTCGCCGCCGAGCGGGGGGCGGGCCCGCCGACGCTCAACGGCGCGGAGGTGTGGGGGTCGCGGCGCGCCGAGCTCGACAGCGCGCTCGTGGCGACCGGCTTCGCCTACGACGCCGACGTGCGCGCCCGGCAGGCGGCGGTGATCGAGCGGCTGCTGCCGCGCGTGCGCGATATGCGCCGGATGGGCAGCGCCGCGCTCGATCTCGCCTGGACGGCGGCGGGGCGCTACGACGCGTTCTACGAGCGCGGGGTGCAGATCTGGGACACCGCCGCGGGCAGCGTGCTGTGCGAGGCGGCCGGCCTGGAGGTCCGTCCGCTCGACGGCGGCGGCGAGGCGGTGCCGCCGGGCGTCGTCGTGGCGCCGGCGGCGCTGCTCGTCGCGCTGACGGAGATCGTCGCGTAGCCCCAGTACCCGGGGTGGGATTCGAACCCACAATCCCTCACGGGCAATCGGTTTTGAGCCGATCCTGTATTCCAGTTCCAGCACCCGGGCCGGTGGACGAACCCGCGACCGCGGGCCGCGCACGTGACCGATTGTAGGGTCAGCGCGGCTGGGCGACGTACGGCGGCGGGCCGCCGAGGCGCCGCTCGACCTCGACGCTCCACTTCTGCGAGAAGCCGCGCGCCGCGCCGGCGATGAGCAGCATCTGCAGCGGCACGAGCAGCACGGTCAGGATGCCGACGACGCTCTCGTCGAGCAGCGGGTCCTCGAGGCCGGCCTTGTCGCGGTCGAACCACTGCGGCGCGGCGATCGCCGAGAAGATCGCCAGCACGATCGCCAGCGACGCCGCGACCGGCAGCAGCCCGCTGCGCCAGCGCGCGACGTAGAACGCGAGCACGAGGTAGACCACGATGTAGGCGATCTGCAGCGACTTGGCGCCCTGGATCTTCGCCCAGCCGCCGGCGGTCGCGATCGCCAGCACCGCGGCGCTGGCGAGCAGCAGCCCGACGACGAGGGCGCGGGTGGCCCGCGACTCGGGCTTGTCGCGGTTGGGGTGCTCGACGACGACGCGGCCCTCGTCCATCTCGCGCCACATACAATCACGGGCCTCCAGCGAGCCCGCGCGGGCGTGGTGGAATCGGTAGACACGCCGGCTTTAGGTGCCGGTGGCGCAAGCCGTGGGGGTTCAAGTCCCTCCGCCCGCACTCGCGCCCGCAGGAGGAACCGCATGATCTTCCGCCAGCTCACGCACGACGACCTCGGCTGCGCCAGCTACCTCATCGGCGACGAGCACGCCGGGGTCGCCGCGGTCGTCGACCCCAAGCTCGACATCGACGACTACCTGCGGCTGGCCCGCTACCTCGGGGTGCACATCGAGCACATCCTCGAGACGCACAACCACGCCGACCACATCTCCGGCCACGGCCGCCTCGTCGCGGCGACCGGTGCGACCGTGCACATCCACCGCGACGCGCGCCCGGACTACGAGCACGAGCCGTTCGACGACGGCTGGGAGCTCGAGCTGGGATCGCTGCGCGTGCAGGCCGTGCACACGCCCGGGCACCGGCCCGAGCACACGGCGTTCACGCTCGTCGACGGCGCGCGCGGACCGGACCCCTGGGCGGTGCTGACCGGCGACAGCCTGTTCGTCGGCGACATCGCCAGGCCCGACCTCGCCATCGACAAGCACGAGGGCGCGCGCGACATCTTCGCGTCGCTGCACGAGCGCCTGCTTCCGCTTCCGCCGACCTGCGAGGTCTGGCCGGGGCATCTGGGCGGCTCGCTGTGCGGCGGACCCGGCATGGACATGAAGGTCGCCTCGACGATCGGCTTCGAGCGCGAGCACCAGCCGCTGCTGCAGGTGACCGACGCCGAGGAGTTCGTGCAGCGGACGACCGCGTCGCTCGGCCCGCAGCCGCCGAACTTCCGCAACATCGTCGCGCTCAACCGCGGCCCGCTCGTCAAGGAGGCCGTCGAGGCGCACCCGCTCAGCCCGCGCCAGGTCCAGCAGGCGTGCGAGGAGGGCGCGCTCGTCGTCGACGTGCGCACCGAGCTGCAGTTCGACGAGGCGCACATCCCCGGCGCTGTCTGCATCACGGCGCGGCGGGCGGGCTTCGGCTCGAAGCTCGCCTGGCTGGCCACCCCCGAGCAGCCGCTCGTGCTCGTCGGGCGCGACGACGAGGACGCGATCGAGGCGGCGGGGCTTGCCGGCGCCGTCGGCCTGGGCAACATCGCCGGCTTCCTCGCCGGCGGCATGACCTCCTGGCGCGAGGATCGGCTCGACGTCGAGCGCGTGCAGCGGATGACCGTGCCCGAGCTGCACGAGCGCTGGGAGGCCGACCGCGACGGTGTGCAGGTGCTCGACGTCCGCGAGCGCGACGAGTGGGACGCCGGCCACATCCCGGGCTCGGTGCACGAGCCCTACCACGACATCCGCGGCGTTCCCGAGGCGATCGAGCCCGATCGGCCGGTCGCGGTGATCTGCGGGTCCGGACAGCGCTCGGCGGTCGCCGCCAGCCTGCTGCAGCGCTATGGCGCCGAGCGCGTCATCCACGTCGTCGAGGGCGGCGTGCCGCTCTGGCAGCGCGAGGGCTGGCCGATCGAGGCATAGCCCCTGCCCGGGGCGCCGGCGGCCGCGTTCGCGCGTCGCCGTCGGGAGGCGCCGCGCGCGGGCCCGCTCTTGTCAGCCGAGCGCGACGGCGACCGCGATCTGCCACGGGTCGCGCACGAGAAAGCCGCTCTCGTGGTCGTGCGCCTCCAGGCCTGCCTCGTCGACACGCGCGCGCACGGCCTCGATCTCGTCGCGCGACGTCAGCAGGACGGTCCACCGGCGCAGGCCGGCGGTCTTCGGCGGCAGCGGCGTGACGTGCGGGCCGAGCCAGACGTTGAAGCCGAGGTGGTGGTGGTAGCCGCCCGCCGACACGAACGCGGCGCTGCCGATGTTGGCCATCACCTCGAAGCCGAGCACGTCGCGGTAGAACGCCAGCGCGCGCTCCACGTCGCCGACGTGCAAGTGCACGTGGCCGACGACCAGCGCCCGGTCGGCCTGCGGTCGGGGCTGCTCGTCGGCGACCTCGTCGATCAGGTCGCTCATGTCCAGCGCGATCGTGTACATGTGCACGCGCTCGGCGGGCGCGCGCGGCGGCGGCCACGCGTGGCGCGGGCGGTCGGCGTACAGCTCGATCCCGTTGTCGTCGGGGTCGCGCAGGTAGATCGCCTCCGACACGCCGTGGTCCGAGGCGCCCTCGATCGGCGTCCGCGTGCTCACCAGGCGGCGGACGGCGCGCGCGAGCTCCGCGCGCGACGAGAACAGCAGCGCGAAGTGGTACAGGCCGGCGTGGCGGCCGCCGGGTGCGGCGCCGGGCTCCTCGACGAGCACGAGCAGGTCCTCGCCGCCGGCGCCGATCGTCGCGACCTCGCCGTCGCGGTCGTGCAGC
>DASZOA010000355.1:0-2689 GCA_035551055.1 Solirubrobacteraceae bacterium | reverse complement strand
CGCGTGCGCTGCTCGGCGAGCGCGCTGACCGGCTCGCCGCGCCCACGGGCGGCCGCGATCTCGCGCTCGACGCGTCGCAGCGCGAGCTGCAGGCGCTCGACGCCGAACTGCGCGGGCGACGCGTGCTCGATCGCCGCGGCGCGGACGGCGAGCGCGCGCACGAGCGCCGCGAGCTCCTCGTCGCCCTCGAGCCCCTCGGTCGGCGCCGCGAGATGCTCGCGCAGGTGCGCGGCCGCGCGCCGCACGGCCGGCGTGGCGACGTCGGCGTCGAGGTCGAGCTCGGCGAGCGCGGGGCCGCCGAGGTCGGGCAGCGCGATGCACAGCGCGAGGAACGTGCGCTCCTGCCGCTCGCGGCGGCCGAGCGCCCCCGCGGGAGCATCTCCGGCCCCCCGAGCCGGCTCGTCGTGCCGCGTCGGCGCGGGAGCGCGCTCGGACAGCAGCGAGCCCAGCAGCTCGGTCGAGAGGTCCAGCCGGTCGGCGACGGTCCGCAGCAGCTCCTCGCGCAGGACGCTCGGCGCCAGCGTCGCGAACACGCCGCGCAGCTCGGCGAGCACGCGGTCCTTGCCCTCCGCGTCGCCGAGGTTCCCGGCGTCGAGCGCGCGCAGCACGCGAAAGCGCACGAACGGCACCGACGCCGCGATCCGTCGCTCGAGCGCCTCGCCGCCCTCGCGCTGGACGATGTCGGCGGGGTCCTCGCCGGCGGGCAGCGGCACGACGCGCAGCTCGAGCCGGCGCCCCGCGGCGACGCGGGCGGCGCGCAGCATCGCCTCCCGTCCGGCGCTGTCGGCGTCGAGCGCGAGCTGCACGACCGGCGCCAGGCGCGCCAGCTCGCCGACCTGCTCCTCGGTCATCGACGTGCCCATGATGCAGACGCTGTTGCGCACGCCGACCTGGTGCATCGCGATGACGTCGGTGTAGCCCTCGGCGACGACGACGCTGCCGGCCCTGGCCGCCGGCGCGCGCGCCAAGTCGGCGGCGAACAGCTGGCCGCGCTTGTGGAACAGCTCGCTCTCGGGGCTGTTGACGTACTTCGGCCCGCGGCGCTCGTCGTCGGGGACCAGGCTGCGCCCGGCGAAGCCGCGGACGCGCCCGCGCGCGTCGGCGAGCGGGAAGATGATCTGCGAGCGGAAGCGGTCGTAGATGCGCCCGCTCCTCTCGGATCTCAGCGCCAGGCCCGCGTCGTAGAGCTCGCGGTTGGCGAAGCCCGCGCGGCGCGACGCGGTGAGCACGGTGTCCCAGGCGCTCGGCGCGTAGCCGACGCGAAACTCGCGCAGCGTGCCGTCCTGCAGGCCGCGCCGGGCGAGGTAGTCGCGCGCGCGCTGCGCCTCGCGCGACTCCCACAGCTGGCGCGCATAGAACGCCGCGGTGCGCTCGAGCAGCTCGAGCAGGCGCTCGCGGCGCCGGCGCCGCTCGGCCGCGCGCGGGTCCTCGTCCTCGAGCTCGAGCGCGACCTTGTAGCGGTCGGCGAGCAGCTCCAGCGCGCCCTTGAAGTCCACGCCCTCGGTCTGCATCACGAACGTGAAGGCGTCGCCCGAGGCGCCGCACCCGAAGCAGTGGTAGACCTTCTCGGCGGGGTTGATCCCGAACGACGGCGTGCGCTCCTCGTGAAACGGGCACAGGCCGGTGAAGCGGTTGGCGCCGGCGCGGCGCAGCTCGGTGCGCGAGGAGACCAGGTCGACCATGTCGACGGCGTCGCGCACGCGCTCCTTGGAGTCGTTCGTGTACAGCGCCACGCTAGTGGTTCACTCCTCGGCGTTACCGATGAGATCCACGGTCGCTACAGCTCGAACGACGCCGGCACCGCCAGCGCGGTGAACGCCCGCACGGCGTAGCGATCGGTCATCCCGGCGAGGTAGTCGGTGATGCGCTGGGCGTGGTCGGCGCCGGGCGCGCCGCCGCCGTCGGGCAGGCGCGACGGGTCCGACGCGTAGTGGTGAAACAGCGTGCGGATCACGCGCTCGATCCGCTCGTGCTCGCGGCGCGCGGCGGGACCGAGGTAGACGCGCTCGAACATGAACTCGCGCAGCCGGTCCATGACGGCGCCCGCGTCCGGCCCCTGGACGATGTCGCCCGCCGCGTCGGAGTGCTCGACGAGGTCGTGGACGAGCGCGTCGATCCGCGTCGAGCCGGTCGCGCCGAGCAGGGAGATCGCGTCGGCGGGCAGCTCGGCCGCGTCGAGCACGCCGGCGCGCAGCGCGTCGTCGATGTCGTGGTTGATGTAGGCGACCCGGTCGACGATCCGCACGATCCGCCCCTCGAGCGTGGCGGGCTGCGGCGCGCGGCCGGAGTGGCAGACGATCCCGTCGCGCACGTCGTCGCAGAGGTTCAGACCGGCGCCTTCGCGCTCGAGCACGTCGACGACCCGCAGCGAGTGCTCGTAGTGGCGAAAGCCCGTGCCGAAGCGCTCGGCCAGGCAGGCGTCGAGCACCGCCTCGCCGATGTGCCCGAACGGCGGGTGGCCGAGATCGTGGCCGAGGCCGATCGCCTCGGTGAGATCCTCGTTGAGCGCGAGCGCGCGGGCGACCGTGCGCGCGATCTGCGTGACCTCGAGCGTGTGCGTCATGCGGGTGCGGTAGTGGTCGCCCTCGGGCGCGACGAAGACCTGCGTCTTGTGCTTCAGCCGCCGGAAGGCCTTGCTGTGGACGATCCGGTCGCGGTCGCGCTGCAGTGGCGTGCGCAGCGCGCAGTC
>DASZOA010000354.1:0-4453 GCA_035551055.1 Solirubrobacteraceae bacterium | reverse complement strand
TGACCGGATCGCGCACGAGCGCGGCCAGCGACAGCGACAGGCTCGAGATGTACGGAAACGGCCGGCCCTGGCCGACCGCCAGCGGTGTCAGCACCGGGAAGATCTGGCGCCGGAAGCGCTCGGCGAGCGCCTCGCGCTGGGACTGCGTGAGATCGTCGATGCCGAGGATCCGGATGCCGTGCCCCTCGAGCGCCGGAGCGAGGTCGTTGAGGACGACGTCCTCGAGGCGCTGCTGCTGGCTCAGCACGCGCTCGCGGATCGCGTCGATCGTCTCCGACGGCGTGAGCCCGTCGGGACCGGGTTCGGTGAGGCCCGCGTCGATCTGGTCGTGCACGCCGGCGACGCGGATCTGGAAGAACTCGTCGAGGTTCGAGCTCCAGATCGCGGCCATGTTGACCCGCTCGAGCAGCGGCATCTCCGGATCCTCGACGAGCCGAAGGACGCGGTCGTTGAAGTCCATCCACGACACCTCGCGCCCGAAGTACAGCGACTTGTCGTGCAGGTCCTGGTCGGACGGCGGCGGCGGCTCGAGCGCGGGCTCGATCCGGCCGATCGGGTCCTGCAGCGTCGTCTCGCTCGGCGGGCTCGTCATCGCGTGCCCCCAGGGTAGGGCACGGGCCACGAGCGTCAGGCCCGCAGCCGCGCCAGCTGCTCGAGCACGACGCCCTCGCGCAGGCCCCCGTCGGCCAGGCGCAGCGGCGCGCGCAGGGCGCGCGAGGCGGCGTCGAGCAGCAGGATCGCGGCGGGCAGCAGCCGCGCGCGCTCGGCGTGCAGCCCGAGCCGCACCGCGACCTCGGCCGCGGGGCGCGTGACGAGCGCCTGCAGCCCGCGTGCGAGCGCCTCGCGCTCGAGCGCGACGCCCATCAGGCGCTGCATCGAGGTCGCGCTGCCACCGACGGCGTAGGCCGCCGCCGGCCGTGGCGCGCGCACCGGCGCGAAGACGTCCGCCAGCTTCTCGCGCAGGCGCGCGAGCTCGCGCGGCGCCGGCGGATCGGAGGGCAGTTCGGCGTCGGTCAGCGTCCCCGAGCCGACCGGCAGCGAGATCGACCAGGTCACGCCGCCGGCGGCGGTGCCGACGACGAGCTCGGTCGAGCCGCCACCGACGTCGACGACGCCGAGCAGGCCCGGCGGCGGCTCGGCGAGCGTGCCGATCGCGCCGCGGAACGCAAGCCGGGCCTCGTCCTCGCCGTCGAGGATCTCGAGCGTCGCGTCGCACGGCGCGCCGATCGCCGCGCAGAGCGCGCCCCGGTCGGGCGCCTGGCGCACCGCCCCCGTCGCCACGATCCGCAGCGACTCGACCCCGAGCTCGCGCGCGAGCCGCGCCTGGCGCGCGACGGCCGCGGCGATCTCGGCGATCTTGTGCGGCCCCAGCCGCCCGCCCGGCGACGCGCCCAGCCGCGTGAAGGCGCGCTCGGAGACGAGCTCGCGCAACCGCTCGCCGTCGCCCTCGGCGACGAGCAGCCGCGTGGTGTTCGAGCCGATGTCGATGCAGGCGCAGCGAGGCACGGGAGCGGCACGGATGGCGCCGGAGGCGATCTTGACATGATTTCGCGGCGTGGATTCGCCCGCCCCCGCCATCCTCGTGCGCGACCTGCACAAGTCCTACGGCGACGTGCACGCGGTCCAGGGCATCGACTTCGAGGTCGCCCGCGGCGAGGTCTTCGGCCTGCTCGGGCCCAACGGCGCCGGTAAGACGACGACGGTCGAGATCCTCGAGGGCTACCGCGAGCGCACGCTCGGGATCGTCTCGGTCCTCGGCCACGACCCCGGCAACCGCCCGCGCGCGCTGCGCGAGCGCGTCGGGATCGTCCTGCAGTCCAGCGGCATCTACCGCCACGCCACGCCGCGCGAGCTCGTCGCGCATTGGGCGGGCTTCTACCGCGCGCCGCGCGACATCGACGAGGTCCTCGACGTCGCCGGCCTGCGCGGCTGCGAGCACCTGCTCGTCCGCAAGCTCTCGGGCGGGCAGGCGCGGCGGCTGGACTTCGCGCTGGCGCTCGTCGGTGACCCCGAGCTGGTCTTCCTCGACGAGCCGACGACGGGCTTCGACCCCGCCGCCCGGCGCGCGGCCTGGGGCACGATCCGCGCGCTCGCCGAGCTCGGCAAGACGGTCCTGCTGACGACCCACTACCTCGACGAGGCGCAGGCGCTGTGCGACCGCGTCGCGATCGTCAAGGGCGGGCGGGTCCTCGCCGTCGGGGCGCCGGCGCAGCTCGGCGTCGGCGCCTCCTCGCGCTATCGCGTGAGCTGGCGCGACGCGCACGGCCGGGTCGTCGAGCGCGAGACCGACGACCCGACGGCGCTCCTGCACCAGCTCACGAGCGCGGCGCTCGCGCGCGGCACCGCGCTGGAGGACCTCAGCGTCAGCCGTCCCTCGCTCGAGGACGTCTACCTCGAGCTGACGGCCGAGATCGACGAGCCGATGCGATGACCGAGGCGCTCGCGCTGACCTGGCGCCAGTACCGCCTGGAGCGCCGCATGTTCTGGCGCAACCCGAGCGCGGCGTTCTTCAACTTCGTGCTGCCGCTGCTGCTGCTCGCGATGTTCGGCGCGATCTTCACCGACCAGGCATCGCTGGAGGTCATCGTGCCGGGGATCGCCGGGATGAGCATCATGTCGACGACGTTCGTCGCGCTGGCGATGAACCTCGTGTTCCTGCGCGAGGAGGGCGTCCTCAAGCGCCTGCGCGGGACGCCGCTGCCGAGCGGCGCGTACCTCGCGAGCCTCGCCGCGCACGCGGTGACGAACACCGCGATCCAGCTGGCGATCGTCATCGGCGCGGGCGCGCTGCTGCTCGGCGTCGGCCTGCCGCACGACTGGCTCATGCTGGCGGTCTTCGCCGGCGCCGGCGTGGCATCGCTCGCCGCGCTGGGCGTCGCGCTGTCGCACGCGATCCCGAACTTCGACTCCGCGCCGGCCTACGTCAACGCGATCTTCCTGCCGGTGATCCTGGTCAGCGGGGTCTTCTACGACGCCGATGCGGCGCCGACGTTCCTGCGCGACATCGCGCAGGCGCTGCCGCTGACGCACCTCATCGACGGGCTGTCGGCGGCGATGGTCAGCGGGGCGCCGTTCGCCCACCACGTCGACGACCTCGCGGTCCTGCTCATCTGGGGCGCGCTCGGGGTGGTGCTGGCGGTGCGGGGCTTCAGCTGGGAAGCGCGCCGGGGCTGAGCCGGCGCGCGCGGGACTCGGCATGAGCGAATGCTGAGCGCTGCGGTCGTGATCCCGCGCCGGGGTGCCCCGGCTGGACGCCTGTTGGACGCTGCCGGTCTTCGCTGGATCGGACGGCCGTCGAGCCCGACGACCTGGGCATGGCGACCACCCGTCCAGCGCAGCTCGCGCATCGCTTCCTCATCGCCGTCCTCCTCGCCGTCGCGTCGGTCGTGGCGCTGCCGCCGATGGCGGGCGCCGCCGTCCCCGGAGAGACGCTCGGTGTCTACGCCGGCGCCGGCGACCCGTCCGCGGTCGCGAGGTTCGAGGCGCAGATCGGCCGTCCCGTAGCCGTCGTGCACGACGCGCTGGCGCGCGAGAACTGGGCGAATCTGTCCAACCCGACGTGGTTTGCCGGTCAGTGGACCGCATCGCCCTACCGCCAGCGCGTGGTGTACACGGTCCCGATGCTGCCCGACTCGGGCGGCACGCTCGCCGAGGGCGCCAGGGGGGCGTACAACATGTACTTCCGCACGCTCGCGCTGCGGCTCGTCGCCGGCGGTGAGGGCTCGGCGATCCTGCGCATCGGGCCCGAGTTCAATGGCAACTGGTTTCGCTGGTCGATCACCGCGCCCAACGGCGCCGCGGACTTCGCCGCGTTCTGGCGCCAGATCGTCGACACGATGCGCGCCGTCCCGGGCGCGAACTTCAAGTTCGACTGGTGCCCGAACGGCGGCAGCTCGTGGGTCGCCGGCCAGCAGCTGCAGGCCGAGAGCGCCTACCCCGGAGACGCCTACGTCGACTACGTCGGCCTCGACGTCTACGACCAGAGCTGGGGCCCCAACCGCGCCGACCCCGCCGCGCGCTGGAAGGAGCTGGTCACCACCCGCAACGGCCTGGCCTGGCAGCGCGACTTCGCCAGGGCGCACGGCAAGCCGATGACGTTCCCCGAGTGGGGCCTGGCCAACCGCACCGACGGCTACGGCGGCGGCGACAGCCCGCACTTCATCGAGCAGATGTACGAGTGGATCCGCACCAACGACGTCGCCTACCACATGTACTTCGAGTACGGCGACTCGGTCGCTGACTACGCGCTGTTCAACGGCTGGGCGCCGAACGCCTCACGCCGGTTCGTCGAGCTCTTCGGCGGCGGCTCGACGGGTGCGCCGCTGCCCGAGCCGCGCGCTGCCGCCGGCGGCGGCTCCGCGGCGAGCCCCGCCCCCGCGGCCGTGAGCGAGGCGGGCGGCGGCGCTGCGCAGCACGACCCGGCGGGCGCGGCGGGGGCCGTCGGGCCGGGGCC
>DASZOA010000353.1:0-2399 GCA_035551055.1 Solirubrobacteraceae bacterium | reverse complement strand
ATCAACCCGCGGCCGATGAGCGTCGATCAGCAGCCGCTCGCGATCGGCATGCGCGCGGCGATGCCGTACATCGACGACTTCGTCCCGGGCCACGATCCGCGCGCGGTCGCGGGGCTCGCGCAGCTCATCGGGGGTCTCGCCGCCGACCGTCCGGCGCGCAAGGTCGTCGCCGCCGCGCGGTTCGCAGGTTGACCCGACGGCCGCTCGGCGGCGCTGCGATCGGCCCCCGGAATGCGCCGCTCTGCAGGGCAATCGCGCCTCTCGCGCAGGCCGGCAGTGCCCGCGGCACCTGGCGCGCGATAGGTGTACGACACACACAGTGTTGTGTTACGCTCCGGCCATGCTCAACGTATCGCAGGGGGGATTCGTACTCGCTTCGACAGGAGGCTGGTGGCTCGGGATCGGCATCGGCCTCGTCATCGTGACCCTCGTCGTGATCCTCGTCATGACGATCATCACGCTCGCTCACAAGATCGCCGGGCAGGCCACGACCGGGTCGCGGGCGATGCTGGATGCGTATTCGAACACCATGCCCGTCTGGACTCTTCGGGACATCAATCGGTCCACGACGGGCATCTGGCGGGCGGCGCAGTCCGCTCGAAAGGTCCTGGAGGGGAAATAGAGACATGACGCCTGAGGAAGTGACGCTCTGGAGGGCCGTGCTGGTCGCCGGCGTGATCCTGGTCGTCGCGGTCATCGGCCTGCTGAGCCTGCTGGTCGTGGTCGTCCGCACGATCGATCGCAACGTCGTCCAGCTGTGGACCGACACGAAGCTCCTCGCCACGAATACGACGGGGCTCTACCAGCTCGCCGGCACGGGTTCGATCATCCGCGCTCTGCGCGAGGAGCTGCTGCGCCATGAGAAGCTGCTGGGGGCAGGCCGCTGATGAGCCAGACACTGATGACCATCTTCACGGTGGCCGAGATCGTCGCCCTCGTCGCGGTTCTGGGCATCTACCTGCTCGTCGTCGCGCAGGGTCTGCGATCGATCGTCTCGACGCTCGCCGAGGTGACGTGGGGCGCCCGCGCCGTCGAGCGGCAGCTGCGTGCGGTTCCCGCGAACCTGCGCAGCATCAACGCCGGCCTCACCGACGCCGCCGCCGTCCTGCCGACGCTCACAAGCGCCGTCGATCGCAAGACCGGGAGGCAGTCATGACGCTCTGGTGGATCGGCAACATCATCCTGATCGCCGTCGTCATCCCGGTCGTCGTGGCGATCCTCGTCCAGGTCCTGACCCCGATCTTCCAGATCAGGCAGTACGCCGAGGACATCACCGAGCACGGCGCCCAGTTCCCGCCGCACCTCGACGCGATCGCCGAGGAGCTCGGCAGGACGAGGGATCTCGTCAAGCAGGCCGGCCCCGAACTCGCGCGCTACGCGAGAGCGATCGACAATCTCTAGTTAGGAGGACGAGATGGAAGCAGCCCCCATTGTCACGCTCATCGCCGTGGGCCTCGCGATCGTCGTCATCGCAGCGTTCCTGATCACGGTCATCTATCACCTCTACCAGGTCTACTCCCGGCTGAACACGATTCTCGGCGTCGTCGGCAGCGTCATCGAGAAGACCTCGGTGCTGGATCCGATCATCTCGGAGATCAGCGCCGATCTCGCCACCGGCCACGCGGCGATCGAGGGTGCTGTCGAGCGGCTGAAGCTGCGCAAGGGCTACTCGACCGAGCCTGAGCGCCAGCCCGAGCCCGCCGGCGTGGGAACGACTCCGCCGACCGCGAGCTCGCAGTCGTCGGCCGCCTACAGAAACTATTGAGCGGGTACTACCGCCCAGACGCCGGGGGGCGGGCGGCCGCGCCGCCGCCGCCCGGCCTCTGTTCCATGAGGAGCGTCATGTCATGTGTCTAGCGATTCCCGGTCAGATCGTCGAATGGGTCGACGAGGAGCTGCACCTGGCGAAGGCGCAGGTCGCCAACGTCCGTCGCAACGTCAACGTCGGCCTGCTCGCCGAGACCGAGGATGCCGTCGAGATCGGCGACTGGGTGCTCATCCACGTCGGCTTTGCCATGTCGAAGATCGACGAACAAGAAGCGCAGGCGACGCGGGAGTTCCTCGAGGAGCTGGGCGATCCGTACCACGAAGAGCTCGCCGAGCTGAAGGGCAGCACCATCGAGTGACCAAGGCCGAGGTGCCCCGCTGGCGCACGGCCACTCGGCCGGCGCTCGCTCCTGGGTGAGGAGAGCGCGGCTCCGTCCGCCACCTGCGCGAACGGCTTCGTCCGCTCGGCTTCGATCTCACGACGACGGCCGTCGAAGACGCCGTCGGCGGCCTGGCGGCTTTCTCGCGCTGCCGTGAACGGCTGCTGTCGCTGTCCTGACGACGGCGGCGGGCGGGCCGCGACGGGCGGCACGTGGCAAGGGCGGGCCGCGACGGGCGGCACGTGGCAAGGG
>DASZOA010000352.1:0-1607 GCA_035551055.1 Solirubrobacteraceae bacterium | reverse complement strand
GACGACCGCCGTCAACGTCGCCGCGTGCATCGCCGAGGCCGGGTTCGCGACGCTGCTCGTCGACGTCGACCCGCAGGCCAATGCGACGCTCGGCCTCGGCATCGCCAAGGACGTCGAGCCGAACGTCTACGACGTGCTCGCGGGGCGCTGCGCGCTCGCCGCGGCGCTGACCGACACCGCCGTCGAGCACCTCAAGCTCGTTCCCGCGCACTCCGAGCTGGCCGGCGCCAACAGCGAGCTGCCGCGCGAGCCGGGCTCTGAGACGCGCCTGCGCGCCGCGCTCGCAGCGGTGCGCGAGC
The DNA here is from genome assembly GCA_035551055.1 of Solirubrobacteraceae bacterium. GTDB lineage: Bacteria > Actinomycetota > Thermoleophilia > Solirubrobacterales > Solirubrobacteraceae > CADCVQ01. The sequence goes on along the minus strand of DASZOA010000352.1, from coordinate 1,308 downwards.
GCTTCGACTACGTCCTGCTGGACTGCCCGCCGTCGCTCGGCCCGCTGACCGTCAACGCGCTCGTCGCCGCCGACGAGGTGATCGTCCCCGTGCAGACCGAGTACTTCGCGCTCGAGGGGCTCGCCGGCCTGCTCGACACGCTCGCGCTCATCCAGCGCGAGCTGAACCCGCGCCTGACGGTCGCCGGGATGCTGCTGACGATGCACGACGGACGCACGCGGCTGGCCCGCGACGTCGAGCGCGACGTGCGCGAGCACTTTCCGGCGCTCGTCTTCGAGACGGTCATCCCGCGCAACGTGCGCGTCGCCGAGGCGCCGAGCTACGGCCGGCCGGTGACCCATCACGACCCGCACTGCGCCGGGGCGGACGCGTACTTCGAGCTCGCCAAGGAGGTCGTGCGGGCGGGGGCGCGGACATGACGGCGCGCGGTCGCCCACCCGCGCCGGCGACGGCGTCGGGTGACCTGCGGCGGGTCGCGGGCGCGGCCGGTTGCGCTGACGACGACGGGAGTTGCCCGCGATGAGCGTCCCCGCACGCGGGATGGGCCGCGGCCTGGCGGCGATCCTCTCGGTGTCCGGCGGTCCGGCCGCCGTCGGCGACGACCTGCGCTCGCTGCCCGTCGAGCTGATCGCGCCGAACCGCCGGCAGCCGCGGCGCTCCTTCGACGAGGCGGCGCTCGAGGCGCTGGCCGCGTCGCTGCGCGAGCGCGGCGTGCTGCAGCCCGTGCTGGTGCGACCGGTCCGCGGGGGGACCTACGAGCTCGTCGCCGGCGAGCGGCGCTGGCGCGCCGCCAAGCTCGCGGGGCTGGAGAGCATCCCCGCGCTCGTGCGCGAGCGCGACGACGCCGAGGCGCTCGAGGCGGCGCTGATCGAGAACATGGCCCGCGAGGACCTCAACCCCGTCGAGGAGGCGCGCGCCTGCGCGGCGCTCGTCGAGGAGTTCGGGCTGACGCGCGAGGCCGTCGGCCTGCGCGTCGGGCGCAGCCGCGTCGCGGTCACGAACCTCATTCGCCTGCTCGACCTGCCCGACGAGGCGCTCGCGCTGCTCGAGCGCGGCGAGCTGTCCGAGGGCCACGGCCGCGCGCTGCTGCTCGCCGCCGATCACGCCGACCGGCGCCGGCTCGCGCGCGCCGCGGCGGCCGAGGGCTGGTCGGTGCGCGCCCTGGCGGCGCGCGCGCGCGCCGCGAACGAGTCGGACGCGGACGCCGGTCAGGGGGCTTCGGTCCGCCGGCTGCACCCCGACCAGCAGGCCGCCGCCGAGCAGATCGCCGAGGAGCTCGGCGCGGCGCTCGGCGTCGACGTCGCCGTC
>DASZOA010000351.1:0-2124 GCA_035551055.1 Solirubrobacteraceae bacterium | reverse complement strand
ACCTGCTGCTGCTCGACGCCGGGAATGCCCGCCCCTCGCGTGGCCCGTTGATCGCGAGCACGGTCCCGGTGTCGAGGTGCTCGCCGACGTCGGGGAAGTGCATCGTCGAGAGGATCACGATCCGGGCCGGCTCGGCGGCGTGCGCCGGGTTCGACACGCGGTGCGCGCCCGCCGGCCCGCGCGGAAACGCGACGACCGAGCCGGGCTCGAGCTCCCGCACCCCCTCGGGCGTGCGCAGCCGCGGCGTCCCCGCCAGGACGAGCAGCAGCTCCTCGTTGCCGTGGTGGGCGTGGTAGGGCGAGATCGCGCCGCCCGGCTCGACCTCGTACAGCGTCGCACCCAGCTCCCGCGCCCCGGCCCGTCGCCCGATCCGCATCGCGCGCAGGCGAAACGGCGCGTCGCCGAGCTCGGTGTCCCACTCCGGCCGGTTGACGTTCAGATCACCGCTCACCTCGGCGGGTGTACCCGGGCCGCGGCGCTACGCGGCCGCGTGCGAGCGCTGCGCGGCCGCGATGAGATCGCGCACGGCGCGCTCGTCGCCGGCGCGCAGCAGCGCGATCGGGTCGGGCTCGCCGTTGACGACGCCCTCGAAGAAGGCCTTGCGGTCCTGGTAGGTGGGCAGCGTGCCCTTCGCCCAGCCGCGCGCGTCGTTGAGCATGATCGCCAGGCGCGCGTACTCCTCGCCGAACAGCTCGCCCACCTCGCGCTTCATGCGCTTGGCGAGCGCCGGCGAGGCGCCCGCGGTCGAGATCGCGATCGCCAGCGGACCGGTGCGCACGATCGCCGGCAGGATGAAGTTGCACAGCGGCGGGACGTCGACGATGTTCACGAGCATCGCTCGCCGCTCGGCGTCCTCGAAGACGCGGATGTTGACCTCGGTGTCGCCCGTGCAGGCGATCACCATGAAGCTGCCCTCGAGGTCGGCCGGCTCGTACTCGCGCCGCTCCCAGGCGATCGAGCCCTCGGCGGCGAGCTCGCGCAGCTCGGCGACGGCAGCGGGCGCCACGAGCGTGACGTCGGCGTCGCAGGCGAGCAGGCCCTCGACCTTCTCCAGGCCGATCTCGCCGCCGCCCACTACGACGCAGCGCCGGCCCGACAGCTTCAGGCAGGCGATGTAGAACGGCGTGTCGAGCATCCCCTGCACGCAGGACTGGTCGCAGATGCCCTTGCGCAGCTGGCAGACGCAGTCCTTTCCGGAATAGGCCTGTGCCGGCATCCGTTCAAGGGTAGTGGGCGATATGGGGAGGTGGCTCTCCAGCGTTCGGCTCCACAGATGGACTCCTACTTCGACGACAGCTCGATGCTGCGCCGCGTGCACCGCGAGTTCGCCGTGCGCCTGTCGGGCCCGCGGGCGCTGCTCATGCAGGCCGCCCATCCGGTCGCCTTCGAGGGCTTCTTCGCCCACACCGGCGCGCTGGACGACCCCTACGGGCGCCTGTCGCGCACCGCCGCGGTGATGAACACGATCGGATTCGGCACGCGCGCCGAGGCCGACCGCGCGACCCGCCGCGTGCGCGCCATGCATCGTCGCGTGCGCGGCGAGCTCCAGCACCCCGCCGGGCGCTTTCCCGCCGGCACGCCGTTTGCCGCCGACGATCCCGAGCTGCTGCTGTGGGTGCTGGCGACGCTCGTCGACTCGGCGCTCGTCTTCTACGACCGCTACGTCGGGTCGCTGTCGGAGGCCGAGCGCGACGCCTACTGGCAGGACTATCGCGTCATCGGCGGGCTCTTCGGCCTCGCCGACGACGAGATGCCGGCGGACATCGGCGACTTCGACGCCTACGTGCAGGACATGCTCGACGGAGGCGACCTGTTCGTGACCTCGGCAGCCCGCGAGCTGGCGCTGGAGATCGTCATGCGCCCGCCGGTCGCGCTCACGAAGCGCCCGGTCCTCGAGCTCGTGAACTTCATCACCGTCGGCTTGCTGCCCGCCGGCCTGCGCCGCCAGTACGGGCTGACGTGGGACCCCCTGCGCGCGCTCCTGCTGCGCGGCGGCGCCGAGTACGCCAAGCGCGTGCTCGTGCCGCTGGCGCCCGAGCGGATGCGCTTCGTCTCGAGCGCGCGCGCCGGCCGGTAGCGGCCGGACCGCCGCGCCGCCGCAGGTCAGGCGCGCCAGACCGTGTC
>DASZOA010000350.1:0-2174 GCA_035551055.1 Solirubrobacteraceae bacterium | reverse complement strand
TCCGCCGAGGCGGGCGACCACCTCGGCGCTGCGCAGGGCCGGGGCGATCGGCGCGCGCCAGTCGCCGGCGTCGGCGAGGACATGGCCCGGGAGCGCCAGCGCGCGGCTGCGCAGGCGCGCGATCGGCTGCGCCTGCTCGTCGAAGGCGACCGCCGCGAGCTCGGCGTCGTCGGGCGCTGCGCGCGCCGGCAGCCGCAGCGCGAGGTGGCCGTCCCGGGCGCCGGCCTGCAGCCGCAGGTCGCCGGGCCCGTGCGGCGCGCCGAGCGCGGCGCTCTCGACGAGCGCGCCGATCGCGGCGGCGGTCGTAAGGAAGCCGCGGTCGGGCGCCGCCGCGGGGTCGGCGCGCACCGCGGCGGCGACCGGCACGACCGCGACGAGCCCGTCGTCGCCGGCGGCGAACGCGACGGTCACCGGCTCGTCGCGGCCCGAGCGCGGCAGCGCCAGCTCGCGCTCGGAGCGCGCGAGCTCCTCGCGCAGCAGGTCGCGCAGTCGGGCCGAGCGCTCCCGCGCAGCGGCCGTTCCGCCGGCGTCCTCGAGCGCGGTCGCGAGCAGGCTCATCGGACGAGTATGCAACGCGGCGGCCGATCGCACGGCAGCGGCGCCGGGCTAGCCTGACCTCGCGGTGTCAGCCTGGTTTCAGGAGTTCGGCTTCGCGCAGGTCGGCCCCGACCTGTTCATGGGCGCCTACCCGCAGGACGCCGACGACGTCGCGGCGCTGCGCGGCGCCGGGATCACCGCGGTCTTCAACCTCGTCCAGGACGTCGAGTACGAGCGCGAGGGGGGGCGCGAGGCGTGCGCCGTCGCGCTCGCCGAGGCGGGCATCGCCGAGGAGCGCGTCGAGGTCGTCGACTACGGCAACCTGCTGCCCGACCACATCGAGCGGGCCGTGCGCACCGTGCTCGACTGGCTCGACGCCGGCGAGCGCGTCTACGTGCACTGCCGGGCGGGGATGCAGCGCTCGGCGGTCGTCGCGGCGGCGATCGTCGCGCTCGACGAGGGGCTCGAGCCGCCGGCGGCGCTCGAGCGCGTTCGCGCGCGCAACCCGCAGGCCAACCCGCTCGCCCATCAGCGCCGGGACCTGCTGCGCTGGTGGGACAGCCGCGCCGGCTGACCGCGGCCGATCCGTCGGGTGCGGTCCGTACCGTGCCAGTCGATGGTCATGCAAGCTGCCACACCTCTCCCGCTGGCGCGGGTCCACGTCGTCAACGGCCGCCTGGCGATCGACTGGCTGACGATCAGCGACGAGACGACCGTGCGGCTCGCCGCCGCGCGCGACGACCCGGCGCAGTTCGTCGTCGAGGCGGTCGAGATCGGCGCGCGCGTGCTCGACCGCGAGCAGACGGGCGTCAACGCCGAGTTCGTCCGTGCGGAGTTCGAGCGGGCCGCGCGCGAGCTCGACGCCGCGTTCGTCGAGCGCGCACGCGCCGTCGCCGAGCGTCTGGACCAGAAGGTCGACGAGGTCTTCGGGCCCGAGCACGGCCACGTCACGCAGGCGCTGGCGCGCCACTTCGGCGATGAGTCGTCGGTCGCGGTGCAGCACCGCGTCAAGGCCGTGCTGAGCGAGGTCGCGGGGCAGATGCGCGAGGACCTGCGCCGGCAGTTCTCCGCCGACGCGGACTCCAACCCGCTGGCGGTCTTCCAGCGCGCCCACCTGGCGGCGGCGCAGGGGATCGCCAACCGCCAGGCCGAGCAGCTGACGGCGATGACCGACAAGCTCGAGGCGATGAAGGTCGAGATCACCGAGCTGCGCGCCGAGAAGGACAAGCTCGCGGAGATCGCGGCGGTCGAGGACCGGGGCACGGCGAAGGGCCGCACCTACGAGGAGGCGGTCGCCGAGGCGCTGGACGCGATCGCGGCCGCCCGCGGCGACGACTGCCAGGCGGTCGGCGACCTGCGCGGCGAGGGCGGCAGGAAGGGCGACGTCGTCGTGGCGATCGACGCCTGCGCCGGCCCCGCGCGCGGCAAGGTCGTCTTCGAGGCCAAGAACAAGCGGCTGTCGCGCAACGAGGCGCTCGCCGAGCTCGACGGCGCGATCGAGACGCGCGCCGCCGACTACGCCGTGCTGGTCGTGCCCGGCGACGACAAGCTGCCCGCGCGCACGCACCCGCTGCGCGAGTTCAACGGCGACAAGCTGTTCGTGACGTTCGACCCGCAGGACGGCTCGACGCTCGCGC
>DASZOA010000349.1:0-2074 GCA_035551055.1 Solirubrobacteraceae bacterium | reverse complement strand
GCGGTCGGCGACGAGGCCTTCCAGCGCAAGTGCGAGGCGCGCATCGCCGAGCAGATCGCGGGCGGCGCGACGCTCGTGCTCGTCTCGCACGACGCGGCGCTGATCGAGCGCACGTGCGAGCGGCTCGTCGTGCTCGACGGCGGCAGCAAGGTCTTCGACGGCCCGGTCGGCGAGGGCATGCCGTTCTACCACCGCCTCATGGGCACCGCCGACGCCGTGCCCTCGCCGCGATGAGGCCCGAGGAGGCGCTCGCCGCCGCCCGCCGGGCGGCCGCCGCGCGCGACGACGCGCTGCCGACCGGGATGTCGATCGCGCCGACCGAGCGCGTGTCGATCGAGCAGCTCATGGAGTGGGCGAACATCGAGCCCGACCCCGACCTCATGCGCTCGACGCGCAGGCTCGGCGCGCCGATCACGTGGGCCAAGCGCCGGCTCGTGCACGTCCTGCGCCAGTACCTGCGCGAGCTGCAGTCGCAGCAGACGCGCTTCAACCTCAACGTCCTGATCCGCCTCGCCGAGCTCGAGGACCGCGTCACGCGGCTCGAGGAGCGCGCCGGCGGCGAGCGCGGCCGCGCGCAAGCACCGTGAACGTCCACCAGGTGCTCAGCGGCGCCGGCCCGTACGACGCGGTCACGACACAGGCGCTCGCCTTCCGCGAGCTGTTTCGCGGCTGGGGGTGGGGCGGGCGCGACGTCGCCGCCGAGATCGACCCGCGGATCGGCGACCGGATCGCGCCACTGCGCGGCCTGGGCGCGCGCGACGGCGACGTGCTGGTCGTGCACTACTCGGCCTACGCGCCGAAGCTGCGCGCGGTGCTCGACCTGCCCCAGCGCAAGCTGCTCATCTCCCACAACATCACGCCGGCGCGCTGGTTCTGGGACCACGACCCGCAGGCGGCGGTCGTCTGCGCGCTCGGGCGCAAGCAGCTGCCGCAGTTCGCCGCCGCCGCCGACGTCGCCGCCGGCGTCTCGCTCTACAACGCCCGCGAGCTCGGCTCGGACACCGTCATCCCGATCCTCTTCGACCCGGCCGCGCTGGGCGCGCCGCGACCCGCCGAGGACCCCGACCCGCCCGGGCCGCCGGAGATCCTGTTCGTCGGGCGCCTCGCGCCGCACAAGCGTCAGGACGCGGTCATCCGTGCGTTCGAGCTCTACCGCCGGCGGCACGCGCCCGAGGCCCGGCTCGTGCTCGTCGGCGCGCCGATCAACCCGCGCTACGAGGCCGCGATGCGCGCGCTCGCCGACGAGCTGTCGCCGGGGCGCGTGACGATCGAGTCGGGCCTCGCGCGCGAGCAGCTCGCCGCCCGCTGGCGCGCGGCACACGCGTTCCTCTGCCTCTCCGAGCACGAGGGCTTCTGCATCCCGCTGCTGGAGGCCTTCCACTTCGGCGTGCCGGTGATCGCGCGCGCGATCGGCGGCGTGCCCGAGGTGGCCGGCGACGCCGCGCTGCTCGTCGAGCCCGGCGACGACGAGAGCGTCGTCGCCGAGCTGCTTGCGCTCGCCGTCGTCGACGCCGAGCTGCGCGGCGAGCTGCGCGTGCGCGGCACCGCGCGCGTCGCGGCCTATGCGCCCGAGCCGACGGCGCGCAAGCTGCGCGCCGCGCTCGAGTCGCTGACCAGCGGCGATCTGTGAGCGGATGCACGTATCGGCGCGCCGCACGGGCGCTCTGATCAACATGACCTCCCCTCGCGTCATCGAACTTCCCCGCCGGCTCGAGCCCGTCGAGCGCGACACGTTCCTCGCCGCCGTCCGGGTCGGGGCCGGGCGCGCCGCCGGGCGCGCCGGCAAGGTCGTCGCGCTGCGCCCGCGCGCCGCCGTCGACCCGCGCCGGCCGGACTCGCGGCCGCCGCTTGCGGCGTAGCTTCGGTCCGCGGCGCCGTCAGCGCGCGCGCGGCAGCGCGAGCGCGTGCACGGGCCCCGCCTCGGCGACCGGCTGCGGCCCGTCGAGGTTCGTGACGGCGTAGTCGAGCTCGGCCATCGCCGAGCAGAACTCGACGTTCGTGTCGTGCAGCTCGCAGACGATCGCCGGGCGCTGCGCGCCGATCGTCGCGCGCATCCCCTCGATCGCGTCCAGCT
>DASZOA010000348.1:0-1908 GCA_035551055.1 Solirubrobacteraceae bacterium | reverse complement strand
TAGCCGGCCCGGTCCCACGGCGCGATCCCGACGCGGGCTACGGGCTCTCCCGCAGCATGCAAGGGATCGCAGCACCGGCCCGACCATGGGCCGTGGCGACAAACACTGATATGGAGAGGCGTTTGTCAATTTGAGGTCGTCGAGTTGGCGCATTGGCGCTTGCTGTAAGGGGTGTGGTCGGCTGGGTGGGTGGCGGTCCGGCGTTGCTGTGCGCGACGCGCGGTCAGGCTGATATCCGCGGGTTGGCTACCGCAGGACCGTTGATTCGTCGTGGGGAGCCGCTGTCTAAGGTCGGGCGTGGCCAGCCCTGTGGGGGCGGGTTGCTCATAGCGTTGTCGCGGGTTCCCCGCGCGTTGCCAGGCCGCCACCGACCCAGCCGACGGGGTGGGGGTGTTCGAGCGCTGAGCTCACTCGATGCGGGTGACCGCCCAGCAGAAGCCCGTCAGTTCGCGCGCGACGGCGACGGCGATGATTGTGCGGCGCTTGGCGCGCTGCTCCAAGCGCGTCCAGGTGCGGTGCAGACGCTGCTGGGCGCTCCACGCGACGGCGACCGCCTCGGCGGGCTGGCCGTCCTGACGGTCGGTCAGCGCCTTGCCGATCCGCGGGCGCGGGCGGTAGTGCCAAGCGGCCTCGACGAGCAGCCTGCGGGCGTGGCCGGAGCCGGTCTTGGTGATCGCGCCGAGCCGGCGCTTTTGGCCGGTCGTGCTCTCCGACGGGACCAGCCCGACGTAGCTGCTCAGCTGCTGCGCCTTGGCGAAGCGCTCGAAGTCACCGATCTCGGCGCACAGCCCGACCGCGGTCAGCGTGTCGATCCCGCGCAGGCAGCGCAACCGCCCGGCCTGGACCGCCCACGGCGACGCCGGCAACAGCGCGAGGATCTCGCGGTCCAACGCGTCGCGGCGGTGCATGAGCGCGTCGATCGCGCCCTGCGCGTCGAGCATCGTCGCCTGCGCCGCCGGCCACTGCAGCGCGACCTGCGCCAGCCAGTCGCGGTGGCGCTGCGTCCACGCCTGCCCGTCGTCAAAGCGCATACCGTGACGCAGCAACAGCTTCGACAGCCGGTGTCGACAGCGCAACAGATCGGCCCGCACAGTCTCACGGGCGCGCACGAGGTCCCGCAGCGCCTCCTCCTCGGGGCCCGGCACGCGGACCGGACGCAGCTTGCCGGCCAGCAGCAGCCGCACGAGATGCTCGGCGTCACGGCGATCGGTCTTGACGCGCTCGCCAGCGCCGCGCGGGATCTTGCTCGGCGCCGCCACGATGCACTCAACACCACGGCCGGCGAGCTCGCGCGCCAGCCCATAGCCGGTCGGACCGGCCTCGTAGGCAGCGCGCACCGGGCGCGGCAGCCCGCCGCACAGCCCGGCCGCCTGCGCGACGTCGCCGCCCAGCGTGAAGCACTGCAACTCACCGGTCTCGGCATCGAGCACCGCCGCCACGATCTTGGTGGCGTGCACGTCCAGACCGACGAGGCTTCTAGCCTTCGCCATGGCTGGCTCCTCCTCTGCGGTTGTGGAGCGCCGCGCGGTGCCAGCCGCGCGGCAACAACATCACCCCACGACCGTCGTGGGGGAACCGGCCCCTTCTACAACCCAGGCCGGACGGAACGACACTCCATATGGTCTAAGGGTCTGCCCGCGGCGATCGCCGGCACAGCCGCAGCCGCCACGGCGCGGCGTGCGGCGACGTGGGCTGGTAATCCCTGCCCCACCTAACTTGTGCCCCTCGACCGCCGCTGCGCCCGGCGGCTCGGGGCCGAGCGCGTCCGCGCGCCGGTCCGCTCGGCGCTTGGCAAGGAGTGATTGCATGACGCGACTGGGCTACTTCCTCGGCAGCGAGGAGCACACCGCGAGCGAGCTCGTCGAGGGCGCCGTCCTCGCCGAGCAGGCCGGCTTCGAGGCGATCGCC
>DASZOA010000347.1:0-3512 GCA_035551055.1 Solirubrobacteraceae bacterium | reverse complement strand
GGCCTGCGCGGTGCAGATCGCCGACTCCCACGGGCGGCACATGGCGCGCAGGCACAGCACGTTGGCCGCGCTGCCGTTGAAGACGAGGTAGGAGACGGCCTGCTCGCCGAAGTGCTCGCGCAGCAGCTGCTCGGCGCGTGCAGTCCAGGGATCGGCGCCGTAGGAGACGGCGTGCTCGTCGTTGGCACCGGCGATCGCGGCGAGCACCTCGGGGTGAGCGCCGGCGTAGTTGTCAGAGGCAAAGCCCTTCACCGAGGTTCAGCGTAGTGTTGGGCGCGGGCGACGACCTCGGGCGGCCGGGGAACGTCGCCGATCAGCGGCGCGTCACGCGCACGTCGTCGACCGCCGCCTCGACGAGGCTCGCCGCGGACAGATCGGCCGCCTCGACGACGATCCGCACGGTCTGGCCGGCGAACGCGTCGAGGTTGATGTTCGCGGCCGTCGCCCAGGCGCCGTTGTCGTTGTCGCCCGCACCGACCTCCTGCAGCACCGTCGACGTGGGCGCGCCGGCCACCTTCACGCGCAGGTAGTCGGCCGACGACGAGTTGCTGCCGTGCGCGAGGTAGTACGACAGCCTGAGCGCGTAGCCCGAGCCGCCCGTCAGCGCGATCGGCGGCGACGTCACCGACGTGACGCCGCCGTCGACGTCGTAGCTGCCCGCCGACGAGCCGGCGAACCGGCCGGTCACGAGGTCGTTGGTCCCGCTGACGGTCGTGCCCAGCTGCTTGGCGCCGCTTGAGCTCGTCGCGGCCGGGTCACCGCGCTCGAAGAGTCCGAGCGTCGCGCCGTCGGTGCCGGTGGCGTTGCGTGTCCACTGCGGCGCGCTCGAGCTCTCGAAGTCGTCGAAGAAGATCGTCGAGCTCGGCAGGCCGCAGTACTGCGTCTCCTTGCCGATCGCGCGGTACGGGCAGTCGGAGGTCTCCAGCAGTCGCAGGACCGCCTCGCGGTTGCGCGACGTCTCGGCGCCAATCACCTCGTCCGGTGGATAGAAGCCCGGGCGGGAGGTCTTCGGGTACATCTCGAACGTGTAGCCGAAGACCTTGTGCTGGCCCCACAGCCAGTCGTCGATCGTGCCGTCGGAGATGTACAGGTCGCTCGCCTGCTCGGGCGTGTAGCCGTTCGTCGACGCCATGTCGGTCCCGAGGTTCGCGAACGTGTTGCGGTCGTCGAGCGTGAGGCCCGGCGCGGTGTCGGCGGTCGTGTAGCCGTACGGCCACAGGACGAGCTCGGAGTACGTGTGGAAGTCCATTCCGGTCTTGATCTGCTGCACGCCGCCGACGACGCGCGAGTTGACGAAGTCGCGGACGCGAGCGGTCTCCGGGGCGGAGAAGGGCGCCGTCCCGCGGTACGTGTCCGACGACGGCGAGCCGCTGGAGCCGCCGCAGCAGCCCCACTGCCACGCCCAGTTGCGGTTGAGGTCGGTGCCGACGTAGGCCGAGCCCGAGTTGGGCTGGCGATTCTTGCGCCACGACCGGTACGAGCCGGTCGCGATGTCGTACTCGACGCCGTCGGGGTTGATCATCGGGACGATCCAGATCTCGCGCGTGTTGACGGCGTTCGTGATCCGCGAGTCGGTGCCGTACCGGCTCGTCAGCTCGTCGAGCAGGTACAGCGCCATCTCGACCGTGAGGTGCTCGCGGGCGTGTTGGTTGGCGGTGATGAGCACCTCCGGCTCGCCCTCGTCGACGGCGACGTTGTCGGAGATCTTCAGCGCCCAGATCTGACGGCCCTCGTAGCTGGTGCCCAGGCTGAAGCGCCTCACGAGTGAGGGATGGGCGTTCGCGACCGCAAGCGTCTCGGTGGCCATCTCGCCGTAGTTGTGGTACGTGCCGTCGCTGGCCGGGAAGTCGGCTGCGCGTGCGCGCAGGCCCCTGGCGCGGGCGGGCAGGCGCGCCGCCGAGCCCTTCAGGACGCGAAAGCGCAGGCGCCGCAGCTTGCGCGCGCCGGAGGGCGACGCGCTGACGATGAGTGCGGCGTGATCGCGCCCGACGATCGCGACCCCCGTGCGCGCGACGGCGGCGCGGTCCTGCGCGGTGCGCACGTCCTCGACGCGGTAGGTGCGCATGCGCTCGGCGACCGCCGCGGCCGCCGGCCCCGCCGCGACGCACGCCAGCAACGCCGCGGCGACGCCCAGCAGCGAGCGCGGTCCGAGAGCATGCAATGGTTCCCTCCTCCGTTGGACGGTTCGAACGCGCTGGTCGGGCGGCGCGCCAACGGTACTCCGGCCGCGCGCCGCGGTGGGATTTTCGATGCGCGCGCCGCGCGATCCCGGCGCGGCGCCCTCGGCGCCGGGGAGCCGCTACGCGGCCTCGCGCAGCGCCTCGACCTCGCGCAGGCTGGCCAGGCGCGACAGGGCGCGCTCCTCGAGCCTGCGCGTCTCGGGCTGCGTCATGCCCAGGCGGCGGCTGGCCTCGCGGATGCCGACCGGACCGTCGGCGCCGTTGACGCCGTAGCGCAGCGCGACGACCTCGCGCTCCTGGTCGGACAGCTCGTCGAGCGCGCGGCGCAGCGCGTCGTCGCGCAGCGCGATCTCGACCTCCTCGGCGGGGCCGGCGCGCTCGTCGCCGAGCAGGTCGCCGAGCGCGGTCTCGCCTTCCTCGCCGACGGGCCGGTCGAGGCTCGTGACCGTGCGCGTGAGGTCGTCCATCGCCTCGACCTGCTCGAGCTCGAGCTCGGCCTCCGCCGCGATCTCCTCGTTGCTCGGCTCGCGCCCGAGCCTCGTCGCCAGCGCGCGGCGCGCGCGCTGGATCTTGCGCTCGCGCTGGGCGATGTTCGTCGGGACGCGGATCGTGCGCGCCTTGTTCTCGATCCCGCGCTGGATCGCCTGGCGGATCCAGTACGTCGCGTACGTCGAGAACTTGAAGCCGCGCCGCCAGTCGAACTTCTCGGCCGCGCGGATCAGGCCGAAGATCCCCTCCTGGATGAGGTCCAGCAGGGGCAGCTCGTTCTGCGGGTACTTCTTGGCGATCGAGACGACGAGCGCGAGGTTGGAGTTGATCATGCGCTCCTTGGCGGCGGCGTCGCCCTGCTCGATGCGCTTGGCGAGCTCGATCTCCTCGTCGGCCGAGAGCAGCGGGTGGCGGCGGATCTCGTTGAGGAACAGACCGAGCGCGTCGGTCGTCGCGACCGCCAGGCCACCGTTGCCGTAGCTGGTCGCGGGCACGTCGCTGCGACCGCAGTCGTCGCTGACGTCGATGCCGCGCACCTCGAATGCCTCGTGCAGGTCGCACAGGTCGTCGTCGGGAACGCCCAGTCGGCGCGCGATCTGGTCGAGCTCGGAGAGGTTGACGCAGCCGTTGTCCTCGGCGCTCTCGAGCAGGCGGGCGAGCGGGGCGGGCGGGTCGTCGAGGTCGAGTTGCATGGTTGCGGTGGGCTACCCGGTGCGAGCGGCGCAGCAACGAAGCTTAGTTCGGGCGGTTACGCCGTCGCTGGTGCCTGGCGGCCTTCGCCTTGGCCCGCTTGGCGCGCTGCCGTCGCTCGCGCTCGCGCGCCGAGCCGGCCGCCGCCGAGCC
>DASZOA010000346.1:0-8179 GCA_035551055.1 Solirubrobacteraceae bacterium | reverse complement strand
CCGATCTCGTCGAGCGGCTGCTGCGCGACGACCCCGCCGTCGACGAGGCGGCGCTCGACGACGTGCTCGCCGGGCTCGGTCCGCGCGTGCTGCTGCCCGTCCACCCCTGGGAGCTCGAGCATCTGCGCGGGCAGGAGCGGTCCGCGGCGCTGCTCGAGGACGGGCGCATCGTCGACCTCGGCGCGCTCGGCAGCGAGGTCGCGCCGACGACATCGCCGGCCACCGTCTACAACCCGGACTGGCCGTGGCAGCTGACGTTCCCGCTGCACGTCCACATGACCGACGAGCTGCGGATCCCCTCGCGGCGCGAGCTGCAGCGGGCCGTCGACGCCGCGCGCGAGCTCGGCGACGAGACGGCGGCCGGCGCCTCGGCGGCCGAGCTGGCCCCGAGCCTGACGATGCTGCAGGATCCCGCCTACCTCAGCGTGCACGTCGACGGCGCGCCCGTCGAGGGCCTGTCCGTGCAGCTGCGCGAGAACCGCTGGCGGCGCGACTCGAAGACCGACGTCAGCGCGCTCGAGGTCCTCGTCCAGGATCACCCGTTCGGCGGCGAGAGCCGGCTCGCCCAGATCGTCGCGCGGCTCGCCGAGCAGCGCGGCCGCCCGGTGGCCGAGATCGCGCGCGAGTGGTTCGCGCGCTATGCCGAGGTCGCGGTCGTCCCGCTGCTGCGCCTGTACGCCGAGCTCGGCCTGTCGGTCGAGAGCGACCAGCAGAACACCCTGCTCGAGCTCGACGGCGGCTGGCCGGTGCGCTGCGTGCTGCGCGACGCGCACGGGGTGCTGCACGGGCAGGCCGCGCACGACGACGTCGCGGCGAGCGGCGCGGGGATCGGCGAGGGCCCGTTCCTCGACAACGCGCTCGTCGTCATCAACGCGCTCGGCGTCGCGGGCGCGATCGACGAGATCGAGCTGCTCGCCGACCTCAGGGCGCTGCTCGAGCGCGAGCGCGCACGCGACGACAAGGCGGCGACGATGGTCGACCGGCTGCTGAGCGACGCGACCTGGCCGTGCAAGGCCAACATGCGCACGCGCCTGCACGACGAGGAGCCCAAGTACGTGCAGATCCCCAACCCGCTGCACGGCGTCCGCGCCGAGGACTAGACGGGAACAACGACCGGATGAGCACATTCAAGATCGACACGGCGCTGAGCCGGCTCGGCCGCGAGGACGGGACGTTCAAGCGCCCGCCGTCGAAGTTCCGCGACTGGATCTCGAGCGACGGGTCGACCCGGTTCCCCGCTGAGGCCGGCCGCTACCACCTCTACGTCTCGTGGGCCTGCCCATGGGCGCACCGGACGGTGATCGGGCGGCGCCTGAAGGGCCTGGAGCACGTCATCGGCCTCTCGCTGGTCGACCCGATCCGCGACGAGCGCGGCTGGGCGTTCACCGGCGGCTGCTACACCGACCCGCTGCACGGCTGGGAGTTCCTCAGCCAGGCCTACGAGGCGACCGAGCCCGATTACGAGGGGCGCTTCAGCGTCCCGGTCCTGTGGGACAAGCAGACCGGGCGGATCGTCAACAACGAGTCCGCCGACATCCTGCGGATGATGAGCACGGGGTTCGGCGATCTTGCCTCCGACGACGTCGACCTGATCCCCGCCGAGCACCTCGAGGAGATCGACGCACTGAACCGGCGCACCTACGAGACCGTCAACAACGCCGTCTACCGCGCCGGCTTCGCGCGCGACCAGGCCCTGTACGAGCGGGTCGTGCGCGAGCTGTTCGCGACGCTCGACGAGCTCGACGACCGGCTCGCGGATCGCCGCTATCTCTTCGGCGACGAGCCGGTCGAGACGGACTGGCGGATGTTCGTGACGCTCGTCCGCTTCGACGCGGTCTACAACCTCCACTTCAAGTGCTCACTGAAGCGGATCGCCGACTATCCGAACCTGTGGCCGTACGTCCGCGATCTGTACCAGGAGCACGGGATCGCCGACACCGTGCGCCCGGAGCAGTACCGCGCCCACTACTACCGCACCCACCCGTCGATCAACCCGAGCGGGATCGTCGCGCTGCAGCCGGCGGTCGTCGACTTCGGCGCGCCGCACGGCCGCGAGCAGGTCGGCGCGCGCTACGCCGACACGACGGCGTAGCAAGCTCGCCCAGCGGCGCCGGCGCTACTTCAGCAGCCGCGACAGGCGCCGGTCCTTCAGCACCCTGCCCTGCGTCTGCTCGGCGGGGCAGTAGCACATGACGTAGTCCTCATAGTGGACCTGCTCGATCGTCGTCGCACAGCGCGGGCAGGGCCCTCCGCCCTTGCGGTGAACCTGCAGCGGCATCGGCAGCTTGTCGGGGATCGGCAGCGCGATGACGCGCTCGTAGTGCTCGATCGCCCCGTCGAGCACCGCGGCGATCGCCTCGCGCAGCGCGAGCGCCTCGTCGTCTGACAGGTCGTCGCCGCGCTTGAACGGCGACAGGCGCGCCGTCCAGAGGATCTCGTCGACCCACGAGCGGCCGATGCCCGCGATGACGCGCTGGTCGCGCAGCATCGAATGCAGCGGGCGGGGGGCGTCCAGCCGCGCCCGGAGGTCCTCGGGCGGTTGCGGCCAGGCCTCCGGGCCGAGCGTCGCGACGAGCTCCTCGTCGTCGACGGCGTCGGCGGCCAGCAGCTTCACCCAGGCCGCCTGCCTGGTTCCGAACTCGCGCAGGCGCAGCTCGCGCCCGCCCTCGAGGCGCAGCAGCAGCCGCGAAGTGCGGTCGCGCGGGCCCGCGCGCCTGTCGAACAGCTGCAGGCGCCCGGCGCTCATGAGGTGCACGAGCAGCGCGAGGTCGCCGCCGACCTCGACGACGAGCTGCTTGCCGCGCCGCCCGACGGCCGTGATCGCGCGGCCCTCGAGCGCCGACAGCGGCGGACGAAAGGTCTTGAGGGCGTTGATCCCGGGGGCCAGCGCGGACTCGATCGTCGCGCCGCGCAGCGCGCCGTCCAGCCGCCGCGCGGTGATCTCGACCTCGGGCAGCTCGGGCATGGTCACAAGCGTAGATGCCCGCCCCGCTTCGCGGGATGGGCCGGGAGCGATGGCGATCGGCGGCGGCGAGTCCGAGGCGCCCTTCGACCAGTTCGTCGTCGCGACCTGGTCGCGGCGCGCGCGACGGCGAAGCTCCTATGAGGCGCGTGCCGGCGCGGCCTGCGCGAGCAGGCCGAGCTCGCGCGGTCGCAGCAGCACGACCAGCTCGCCGCGCCGCCGGCCGCGCATCCGCACGCCGGCGACTCCGCCCTTCTTCAGCTCGACGTCGGCCCGGGTCAGGTCGTGCAGGATCTCCACGAAGTCCGGGTTGTGGCCGACGAACAGCACGCGGCTGTCGTCGCCGGCCGCCCGCGCGAGCTCGACGGCGTCGTCGAGCTCGAAGTCGCTCGACAGCGCGTCGTCGACCGCGAAGTCGCAGTCGAGCTCGCCGCACGCCAGCCGCGCGGTGTCCAGTGCGCGGACGCGCGGGCTCGTCAGCACGAGCTGAAACGTGATCCCCAGCGCGGCCAGTGCCCGCCCGGCCGCGCGCGACTGCTCCTCGCCGCGCTCGGTCAGGCGCCGGTCGACGTCCTCGCGCGCGCCGTGCGGCTCGGCCTCTCCGTGTCGCAGAAACCACAGCTGCTGTGCCATTGCGCGAGAGTATGCCCGCTCACGGCGGTCGGACGCTGATCCAGCTCTTCACGAGCGGCCCGGCACGCTCGGCGAGCGGCGGACCGAACAGCTCGGCCATCTCGGCGCGGCGCAGCAGCGCGATCTCCTCCCACTCGCCGGCGACCCCGAGGCGCCAGTACGGCCGGCGCAGGGCGACGGGCAGCCAGTGCGCGAAGGGCAGCAGCGCATGCGGCTCGATCGGAAACGAGTACGCCGGCGTCTGCACGTACCAGCCGCGCGCGACGCGGCGCAGCTCGGCGGCGAACGCCGCGCGGTCGGCGTGGGCGACGTGCTCGATGACGCTCGAGCAGTAGGCGAGGTCGAACTCGCCGTCGGCGAACGGCAGCCCGTCGAGCACGTCGGCCTGCACGAACGGTCCC
Source organism: Solirubrobacteraceae bacterium (assembly GCA_035551055.1). GTDB lineage: Bacteria > Actinomycetota > Thermoleophilia > Solirubrobacterales > Solirubrobacteraceae > CADCVQ01. Next base: position 4,183 of record DASZOA010000346.1, on the reverse strand, counting down.
GGGTAGTCCGGTCGCGGCACGCGATCGACGCCGGTGATGTCGAGCTGCGGGGCGTGGCGGCGCAGGCCGAGGCGCCCACAGCCGACGTCGACGACGCGGGTGCGCGCGGTGGCGCCCGTCAGCGCGAAGAGCCGCTCGTGGCGGATGCGCCGCGCGCGTGCCGACGCGGCCGACGCCGCGCGCGAGCGCAGGCCCTGCCGGGCGGTGGCGTAGACGTTGTCGGCCGACCAGCGCGACATGCTCGCGCCAGCCTACGGCGGCCGAGCGGCAGTAGCCTGCAGGACCTGAGCGAGGCCTACACGCCCGACAACCTGCTCGACCGGCTGAGCGACCCGGCGACGCTCGCCGAGCAGTACGAGCGCGGCAAGCGGCGCGAGCGCGAGCTGCTCGACCGCCATCTCGGGATCGCCGCCGGCGACGCGCTGTCGGTCGGCTGCGGCTGGCATCCCGGACGCCACCTGCTGCCCAGGCCCGCCTGGCGGCTCGTCGCCGCCGACCTCGATCGCGAGCGCCCGCGCTTCGCCGTCGCGCGGGGCGAGGCCGACGCGGGGCTGCAGGGCGCCGCCGGGCGGCTCGACGCGCTGCCCGACGCGTCGTTCGACGTCGTCCTGTACCGCCTCGTGCTGCATCACGTCGCCTACGCCGAGCCGCTCGGGCCGGTCCTCGCCGAGGCGCGGCGGCTGCTGCGCCCGGGCGGCGCGCTCGTCGCGATCGAGCCCAACGTCTACCACCCCGTCGGCGCGGCGCTGGCCGTCGCCAACCGCGTCGGCCTCGGCGTGCGCGTGCACGGCACCCCCGACGACATCCCGTTGTCGCCACGCCGCCTGGCCGCGGCGGCGCGGGCAGCCGGCCTCGCGCCGCAGCTGCACGCGGTCACCTACTCGTGGCGGCGGCTGCCGGTGCGCGCGCAGCGCGCCGTCGGCGCGCTCGACCGCTTCGGCTCGGCCCCGGGGCTGCGCTGGCTGGGGCACACGCTCATGCTCATCGCGCACCGCCCGGGCTGAGCGCGAGCGCTGCTGCTACCGCCGCGTGTAGGACCCCACGGGGCTGCCCGAGTGGCCCTCCCAGGTGAGGTTCCAGCGCCGGCCCTTGCGGTAGTTCGAGCGAACCGTGAAGTATCCGCGCGAGTTCGTCCGGACCGTGCGCAGCTTCCGGAAGCCCGACCGGCCGCGGTCGTTGTACGTGATCGTCGCCGTCGTGACGCCGTTTGCCGGCCGCACCAGCCCCCAGATCGAGACCTTCGAGCCGGTGCGCTTGACCGCGAGCGGCAGCCGGAACGCCGCCAGCGAGGGCTTCGGCCTGCCGTCGGCGAAGCGCAGCCCCGACTCGAAGCCCCCGTACTGCTTGCGCCCGGTCGGGTCGCTGTCGCGCAGCAGGTACTGCGAGAACGCGACGACGCGCGGGTTGTTCCACGCGATCCGTTCGGCGATGGCGCGGTACTCGACCTGCCTGGCGAGCGAGACGCCGCTCTGCGTGTCGGGCGTGGACTGGATGCCGAACTCGGTCAGGTAGATCGGCAGCCGCTTGGTCAGCGCGCGCGCCGCGCGCGCGCGGTCCAGCGCGCGCGTCAGGCGCGAGAGCACGCCGATCGTGACGTCGTCGCGCTGCCGCGGCCTGAAGTACGGGCCCTGGCGCGTCGTGTAGGCGTGGTGGGCGTAGCCGTCGGGATCGAGCGCGCCGCACTTCGCGCGCTTCTTGTAGCGCGAGTTCAGGCACAGCGTCCCGCGCAGGAAGCGCAGCGGCGCGACGACGCGGCGCGTGCCGCGTGGCGAGGTCTCGCCGAGCAGGATCCTGTCGCCGCTCTGGCCGGCCTTGCGCAAGCCGCGCACCGCCGCCTGGTAGAGGCTGCGGTAGATCGCCGGCGACACGGCGCGGCCGCCGCGGGCGAACTGCGGGCGCAGGAACTGCGGCTGGTTGGGCTCGTTCCAGATCGCCCAGGTGCTCACCTGGTCGCCGAACTTGCGCCCCGCGGCGGTCGCGAACGCCGAGAACGCCGTGGGGCTCGGGCGCGTGAGGTTGTCGAGCCGCGCCTTCGTCGCCCACTTGGGCACCGGGCCCGAGATCGTCATCAGCACCGGCCAGCCGCGCTGGCGGGCGGCCGCCATCAGCGGCTCGTACTCGCCCCAGCGGTAGGCGTCGGGGTCGGTCGGCTCGAAGCTCGGCCGCTCGCGCCGGTCGGCGCCGGGCGCCACGACCGACCACGTCAGGATCACGCGCAGCGAGCGCACGCCGAGCGACTCGAGCTCCTCGAGTGCGGCGGGGCGCGTCCGCGGGTTGAGCAGATCCTTCGGGCCCTCGAAGGTCAGCGACTGCGTGCGCGAGGCGCTCGCGGGCGGCGCGAGCGCGAGGGCGAGCAGGAGGGTGAGCGGCAGGAGTCGGCGCATCGGAGACTGCAACCAACCTAATGGGGCAAGGTTGCGCCGGGCGCGGTCCGGCGACGACCCGTGGCCGCCCGGCTTCGGCAAGCGAGCGGTCGCCCTCGCCGCGCCGCGCGCGGTCCGGCTTCGGCGAGCGAGCGGTCGCCCTCGCCGCGCGCCGAGCCGATCACGTCGGCGCCGTGAGCGCCGGGGCTGTGGGGTGCGTGGGCTAGGCGGCCTTCGGCCCGTCGTCGCCGTGCGCCGGCGGCGGCGGGGGGGTCGTGCTCTGGCCCGGGCCGCCGGGCTTCTCGCCGCGCTTCTCGGCGAGCTTGTGCTTGGCGGCGCCGATCTGCTCGTTGAGCTTGCCGCGCGCCTCCTCGAGCTTCTCGCGGTTCTTCGGATCGTTGGCGATCGCCTGCGCCTTGCCGATGAGCTCCCTGCCCTTCGGAGACTGGGCGACCTTGTTGCTGAGTCTGTTGATGAGCGACATGCCCTCACCCTAGCCACTAGCGCGAGGCATCCTCCTCGATCCGCCGTCGCAGCTCGCCGCCGCGCCCGGCGGCGACGGCGCGCGCGGCACGCCGCTCGTCGAGCGCGACGCCGCCGGCGGCGGCGAGGTCGAGCAGCTCCTGGCGCTCCTGCCCCTCCCGCGCGCTGCGCAGGAACAGCCAGCAGAACAGGCACAGCGTGAGGATCGACCCCTCGACCATCATGATCGACCCCGCGACGACCTGGTCGGTGCGCGGGGAGATGCCGTGCGCGCGCTCGCCCGCCGCGTAGACGTCGAAGAACGCGTCGTTGCTCCAGATGAACACGTTGGCCAGCACCGTCGACGTCAGCCGCACGACGACGATGTAGACGAGCCTGGCGAAGTTGCCGAACCAGGCGGGCTTGGGCAGCGGGCCGAGCAGCGCCATCCACATGTTGATGCCGAGGCCGACGAAGAGCATGTGCTGCAGCGCGTGGACGACGTCGCTGCGGACCGCCGCCTCGTGCGGCCCGACGAGGTGCCAGAAGAACAGGTCGGCCGCCCACAGCCCGAACGCCGGCACGGGATGGGCGAGGTGGCGCAGCCAGCCGAGCGCCGCCGTGCGCAGCAGCGGCGCCAGCAGCGGGCCCGTCAGCCCGAGCACGATCGCCAGCGCGCCGAGGTCGGCGAGCAGCAGGTGCTCGGCCATGTGCGCCCAGAACAGCTCGTCGGAGAGCGCGCCGAGCGGGGAGACGAGCGTGATCGCGATCAGCGCCAGCCCCGCGAGGAAGCACGCCTGGCGCCAGGCCGCGACGGGCCGCCCCTGCGCCGCGAGCCGGCGCGCGCGCACGAGGTACATGACGCCGAACGCCAGCGCCGGCGCGAGCTGCAGCGGCTCGATCTGGAACGCCGCGGCGGCGGTCGCGGTCATGCCCGAAGGCTGACACGTCCGCGGACCCGCCCGCGAGAGGCATGACCGCGGGGCGAGGGGCGCGCGCCCGCTCGCAGCGCGCCCGTGCTCGAGTGACACCTGAACCGCGCGCCGCGCGCGGGGTATCACTCGAGCCCCCATGTCATGCTCGAGTGACGCCTCGGCCCGCGGTCGACCTCGAGATGTCACTCGAGCACGTGATACGGCGCATGCGGACGGAGGCCGCGCGGGGCGGCCGGGTGGTTCGCCGCCGGCGAGCCGCGGCCTACGCGCCGGCGGCGATCAGCACGACCCCGGCCAGCGCCACGACGACGCCGATCCGCTGCACCCCCCGCACGCGCTCGCCGAGCAGCAGCGCGGCGAGCATCACGGTCGTGACCGGATACAGCGAGCTTGCGACCGCGACGCTCGACAGCTCGCCGATCG
>DASZOA010000345.1:0-3945 GCA_035551055.1 Solirubrobacteraceae bacterium | reverse complement strand
GCACGCGAGCTCGAGCTCGACGCGATCGTCGTGCCGACGCTGTCGGGCCGCTCCGCGCGGCTGGTCTCCGCGCACCGCCCGATGGTTCCGATCTACGCGCTCTCGCCGGGTCGTGAGACGGTCCGCCGCTGTGGGCTGATGTGGGGCGTCCGCGCGACGCACCTGCGCAAGCACGAGGTCACCGAGGAGCTCATGCTCGATGCCTGCCGGCGCATCGTCGAGCTGGGCTGGTGCAAGAAGGGGCAGCGCGTCGCGGTCACCGCGGGGCTGCCGAGCGGCGTGCCGGGGTCGACGTCGCTGTTTCAGGTCCAGGAGCTGTGAGCCGCCGCTAGGCGGCGCCGCGCAGCACCGCCGCCGGCGGATGCGCGGCGTAGAACTCGGCCTCCAGGCGGCCGAGCTCGGTCGCCGGCAGATCGCCGTAGATCCACTCGCGCGCGATCCGATGCCAGTTGCCGCGGGCGCGCAGTTGGCTCATGACCGCGAGCGTGAGCATCTCCAGGCGGCGGCCGAAGAGGTGGTCGGGCGGCAGCGTCTCGTGGCGCATCTTCGAGAAGTGCGACGAGCGCGGATCGGACATCTCGATCATCACCTCGGTCGCGATCTCCGGGGTCAGCGCGACCTCCTCGTCATCGATGTACCACCAGGTCATGTCGTGGACCTGCTCGAGGATGCCCTCCGGCGTGTAGAGCTCGGGCCTGGCGATGAAGCCGCCGGCGTGCAGGTGGTCGATCAGCGCCTGGCCGTCGCCGGTCGCCGCGATGCGCTGGATCTCGAGCTCGAACTCGGCGATCTCCCGCGGGATGCGCTTGAACAGGCCGAAGTCCAGAAACGCCATCCGCCCGTCGTCGAGCAGGAGGCAGTTGCCGGGGTGGGGATCGCCGGAGAACTGGTGGTGGCGGTACATGCAGCCGAAGTAGAAGCGGTAGACGATCTCGCCGAGGCGATCGCGCTCGGGCTGCGGCAGCTGCTTGAGCTCCTCGAAGCCGCGGCCGGTGACGAACTCGCTGACGATGACCTTCTCGCGCGACAGCGAGGTCACGACCTCGGGCACGAAGATGAACGGGTGGCCGCGGAACAGCCGCGCGAGCGTGCGCTGGTTCTGCGCCTCGAGCTCGTAGTCGAGCTCCTCGTCGATCCGCGAGCGGATCTCGTCGCCCATCGCCTTCGGGTCGATGCCGGGAGCGACCATCTTCATGAGCCGCAGGATGATCCCGAGGTTCTGCATGTCGGCGCGGACCGCCTGCGCGACGCCCGGGTACTGGACCTTCACGGCGACGTCGCGCCCGGCCAGCCCCCTCGGCGCCGGCCCCCGTAGGCGCGCCTTGTAGACCTGGCCGATCGAGGCGGCCGCGATCGGCACCGGATCGAACGTCTCGAAGACCTCGTCGATCGGTTCGCCGTACTCCCCCTCGATGACCTTCTTCATGTCCTTGAAGGAGACCTTCGGCGCGGCGTCGCGCAGCTCGGCGAGCTTGGCCTGGAACTCCTCGCGGTACTCCTCGGGGACGAGGCCGACGTCGAGGAACGACATGACCTGGCCGAGCTTCATCGCCGCGCCCTTCATCGTCCCCAGCGCGGCGACGATCTGCTCGGCGGTCTCGAGCTGACGCTTGGCGAGCGCCTTCTCGCGGGCCTCGTCGCCGCGTGCGACGTTCGTCGCGCGCGTGCCCATCTGCTTCGCCGCCTGCGTGGCCGCCAGCCGCCCGACCTTCGACGAGCGGCTGATGCGAGACGTCGGGATGGCGTCCTTCTTCGGCACTACCCGCCGCTGCGCTCCACCTGCGAGCCCGGCACGATGTCGTCGCGCCCGTCAGGCCAGCGGACCCAGGCCTTGTGGCCGCCGTCGTAGTCGTCGCCCCACACGATGAGCGTCGCGGGCTGGCCCTGGACGGTCACGGGCTCGTCGCCCTCGGGGTCCAGGCCGCGCCAGACGCGGATGAAGGCGTTGTGCTCCCACTCGTCGCCGATCGTCGTCGGATCGGTGTGTCCCGGGTGGACCTCGGTCGCCGGGTCGAGCGCCATGAGCCGGTCCATGATCGAGGACCTCAGGTCGGCGTAGCCGGTGCTGCCGGACGCGCGCACGCCGCCGACGGAGCTCTTGAACAGCGTGTCGCCGGTGAACACGTGGCCGGGGACGGTGAAGTTCAGCATCCCGGCCGTGTGGCCGGGCGTGTGGACGGCGTCGACGTGCAGGGCGCCGATGTCGAGCGGCGCGAACGGCTGCGCGTCGACCGGCTCGTCGGCGTGGGCGAGCACGACGACGTCCGGGTAGCGCCGCTTGACCTCGTCGAGCGCGCAGACGTGGTCGTGGTGGTGGTGCGTGAGCAGCACGTGCGTGACGTCGACGTCGTGCTGCTCGGCGGCCTCGAAGAGCGGCTGCATCGGCCCGCCGGCGTCGACGAGGAAGCCGGGCCCGCCGGGAGCGTCGGCGACGAGATAGGTGTTCGTCAAGAAGCCGTCCGACATCGAGCGCTCGATCAGCATCCGACCAGCGTACCTTGAGCCGGCGGCCTCGGGGGCCGCGGGCGGCGCGTACAATCGGGCGCACTTGCGGCCACCGCGAGACCGCGCATGGAGCTCATCCACACCTGCTATCGGATCGGCGACATCGACCGGTCGGTCGCCTTCTACGAGGCGCTCGGCTTCGAGGAGCGCCGTCGCATGCCGATCCGCGACGAGGCGATCAACGTCTTCATGGGCCTGCCCGGCGACGGCGACCGGCTCGAGCTGACCTACAACCACGGGGTCTCCGAGTACGACCTCGGGACGGGCTACAACCACATCGCGATCACTGTCTCGGACATCGACGAGACGCTGGCTCGCCTCGCCGAGCAGGGCATCGAGCCCGAGAAGCCGCCCTACCGCGTGCGCGAGGGCGGCTCGCGGCTGTGCTTCGTGCGCGATCCCGACGGCTACCGGATCGAGCTCATCGAGCGCTCGTAGCCGCCGCCGGGCGACCACGCGGCCGGTCCGCGCTCGCGCTGCGCGAGCAGGGCGCCGATCGTGTTCGCGACCGAGAGCGGCGTGTCGTGGATCTGGCGATACGTGAAGCGCACGACGCGGTAGCCGGCCAGCGTCAGCCGGGCGTCCTTGGCGCGGTCGCGCTCGAACGCGGCGCGCGTCAGGTGCGTCCGGCGCCCGTCGGTCTCGACGACGAGGCGCTGATCGCGCCAGAGGAAGTCGACCTCCTCGTCCTCTACGCGCGTGTTGACGAGCGGCCGCGGCAGGCCGTGCGCGTCGCCGAGCGCGAGGAGCATCGCCTCGAGCTCCGATCGGGTCGCCTCGCCGTCGCGGTACAGGGCGACCGCGGCCGCGAGCGGCTTGGCGCCGGGATGCTTCGGATGCAGGGCCAGCGAGCGCTCGATCGCCGCAAGGTCGAACAGCGCGAGGATCTCGGCGCGCTCGACGGCCCGCGCCAGGCTCGACGGCGTCAGGACCGACGCGGCGTCGAGCAGGCTGCGCGCGACGGTCGTGACGGGAATGCCGCGGTGGGTTGTCACCTCGAGCGGTGCGAGCGCGCTCGAGCGGTGCACGACGATGCCGCGGCGAGGCCGCCGGCCGCCGCGCGTCGGCACCGTGACGTGCACCTTCGTCGCCGACGAGGGCCTCAGCTCCCAGTGCGCGAGCGCGCTGAGATGGCTCAGGACGGCCCGCTCGCCGCACGCGAGGACCGCCGCCATCCACCGGACGAGGCTTCCGGCGTGCAGGTGCCCGACGGCGTAGACGCCGCGATGGACCCGTATGAGCCTTCCCACGCGAACACGGTGCTCGACCGCGCCGCGCCGGATGCCCGCCGCCAGCAGCTGGGCGTACGTGACGAGGCCGTGCTGGCGCGGCGCGATCGCGGAGATCACGGCAGCGGGGTGCTCCTGGACGCGTTCTGCAGGCATCGCATGAAGTAGGCGCCGGAGCTCCGAAGCTCGCCCCCTCCTGGCGCAGCGGGCG
>DASZOA010000344.1:0-3642 GCA_035551055.1 Solirubrobacteraceae bacterium | reverse complement strand
CCACGTCGCCCGTCCCGCGGCGCATCGACTGATCGCCGCGCGGGTTCTTCGCGTCATGCCTCCGGTGCGCGTGATCCGCCTGTGCACGGCCGGGCTCGTGCTCGCCGCGGTGCTGGCCGTCGCGCCCGGCGCCGCACATGCGCAGCCCGAGCGCACCGGGCGGCTGCTCGTCATGCTCGACGAGCCGCAGGCCACCTCGCCGGCCGCCGCCCGCGCCGCCGCCGGCGTGCTTCGCGAGGGCGTGCGCCGCGACGGCGCGCAGGTCCCGCAGATCGGGCTCGTCAGCGTGCGGCCGGCAGGCGGCCAGACGCTGTCGGCGCTCGCGCGCCTCCTGCGCCGCCGGCCCGGCGTGCGGTCAGTCGAGGTCGAGCGGCGCCATTCGCTGCGCTACGTGCCCGACGACCCGGCGCTGGCGGCCCCCGAGGGCGCGCCCGGCACGCCGGCCGGCACGCCGCTGGCGGGGTGGGTGGCGCGCGCGAACCTGCCCGTCGCCTGGGACATCGCCCGCGGCGACGGCGCGAAGGTCGCCGTGATCGACACCGGCGTCGACGGCGCGCATCCGGACATCGCCGGCAAGATCGTCGCGGCGGTCGACAATGACAGCACCCCCGGCAATGGCGGGGCGACCGCCGACGAGAACGGCCACGGCACGCACGTCGCCTCGCTCGCCTGCGGCGCCGGCAACAACGCCGCGGGCAGCGTCGGCGCGGGGCTGAACTGCGAGCTGATCGTCATCAAGACCGACCTCAGCGAGGGCTCCGTCGCGCGCTCGATCGTCCAGGCCGCCGATCTCGGCGCCGACGCGGTCAACATGAGCTTCGGGATGGAAGGCGGCCAGTCGGCCTCGCAGGCGGTGGCCGAGGCGGTCGACTACGCCGTCGGCAAGGACGTCGTGCTCGTCGCGGCCGCCTCCAACGCACCGGTCGAGCAGCAGGGCGACCCGGCCAACCTGCTGCAGCCGAGCGGGACCGGCGCCAATCTCGCCGCCGGCCGCGGTCTGACCGTCACGGCGGCGAACTTCGACGGCGCGCGCGCCGCGTTCGCCGGCCGCGGCTCGCAGATCTCCCTGGCCGCCTTCGGCTCGTTCTCCGACTACCGCGGCGGCCCGCCGGGCATCTTCGCGGCGTTCCCCGGCAACCCGACCGAGCTCGAGCGCGGCGAGGGCGGGCTGCTGTTTCCGAGCGCGGGCTGTCGCTGCCGGGCGGCGCTGGGGGGCGACGCACGCTACGCCTACATCGAGGGAACGTCGATGGCCGCGCCGATGGTCGCAGGCGTCGCGGCGATGATGAGTCGCCTGAACCCCGACGCGATCGTCCCGGAGATCGTCCGCGCGCTGAAGGAGAGCGCAGCGCGGCCCGCCGGCAGTGGCTGGAACGCCGACTTGGGGTGGGGTGTCCTCGACGCCGCGGCTGCGCTCAATGCCGTGCGTGCGATCGACCGCCGACCGCCTGCGTCGAGGTTGACCGGCCGCACGCGGATCCGCCGCGCGCGTGCGATCACGCTGCGCTGGAGCGGCACGGATCCTGCGCCGCCCGGGCTGCTGCCCTCGGGCGTCGCCCTCTACGAGGTCTACCGCTCCGTCGACCGGCGGCCCTACCGCCGCATCAAGCGTACGCGGGCGCGGCGGCTGAAGGTCAAGGTCAGGCCCGGATCGCGCTATCGCTACTACACGGTCGCCGTCGACCGGGCGGGCAACCGCGAGGCGGTGCCGCGCAAGCCGGACCTGTCGGTGCGCGTCGGCCGCGGGCGCGGCGGGCGCTGAGCGTCGGCCGATCGCGGCAGCGAGGACGCGCGGGCGCTCGCGAGCGTCAGCGCCGCCCAGCCGTCGCGCGCGCCTCGCGCGCCGCCAGCGACACGAGCTCTGCGAGCGCGGACTCGATCGCCTCGCCGAGCGCGTCGAGGTCGGGCATCGCGTCGTAGTCGCCGAGCAAGCCGAAGTTCATCTGCCCGTTGTAGGACATGATCGCGATCGCCAGCGCGTGGTTTCGGGGCAGGAAGGCGATCGGGAAGACCGACGTCATCTCGCGGCCCTGGACGTAGAGCGGAAACTGCGGCCCCGGCACGTTGGTCACGAGCAGGGTGAACAGGCGCGTGGAGAAGTTCAGCCGCGACGCCTGGGCGAGGATCGTCGGCGGCGCGAAGGCCTGCATGCTCGTCAGCACCTCCGCGCCGACGGCCTGCTTGGACTCCTTGAGGTCGTCCATCGCGGCGCGCACGACGGCGAGCCGCTCCACGGGATCCTCGACGTAGACGGGCAGCGGGCCGCGCATGACCGCGAGGCGGTTGCCGCTGCCGTTGGGCTCGGTGCGGTCGCGCACCGAGACGGGCACGAGCGCCCGCAGCTCGAGCCCCTGCGTGCGCACGCCGCGCGAATGCAGCCAGTCGCGCAGCGCGCCGGCGACGACCGCGAGCACGACGTCGTTGACGGTCCCGCCGAAGACGTTCTTGACGTCCTTGAAGTCGGCGAGCTGGCAGGCGACGCAGACGAAGCGCCGGTGCGGGCCGATCTCGACGTTCAGCGGTGACGGCGGCGCCGGGTTCGCGGCCGCCCAGACGATCTCGCCGAGCCCCTCGGCGGCGACCTTCGCGTCCTCGAGCGCGCGGTCCGGCCGGCCGAGCGAGCCGAGCGCCTTCGCGGCGACGCCGAGCGTCGCCTTCGTCATCCCCGCGACCCCGGCCGCGAGCAGGTCGAGCGCGCCGGGCTCCGGCTCGGGCGTCCACGGCTCGAGGCCCTCCTCGGGCGGGCGGCCCTCGGGGCTGAGATCGAACAGCACGGTGCCCAGGTCGACCCCCGCGATGCCGTCGATCATCGCGTGGTGACTCTTGGACAGCAGCGCGAAGCCGCCGTCGGCGAGCCCCTCGACGAGCCACAGCTCCCACAGCGGCTTGGAGCGGTCCAGCTGCTGCGAGAAGACGCGCGCGGCGAGGTTCGTCAGCTGCTCGTCGCTGCCGGGGGCGGGAAGCGCGGTGTGGCGCACGTGGTAGGCGAGGTTGAAGTCGGTGTCGTCGGCCCACAGGGGCCGCCCGGTCGAGGCCGGCGGGTAGACGAGCCGCTGGCGATAGCGCGGGACGTGGTGCAGCCGCGCGCGGATCGAGTCCAGGAAGTCGTCGTAGAGCGGCGGCGGGCCCTCGGCCCGGACGAGCGCGCCGATGTGCATGTGCGACTCGGCGCTCTCCTGGTGCAAGAACGACGCGTCGACTGCCGTCAGCCTGTCGAGGTGGCGCGGGGGCATCCCTGCGGAGCGTAATCGACCGCAGGCGGCGTACTCTCAGAACGAGATGGCCCGCGACCTCGCGACGACCCGCACGCTTGGGACGACCGTGGCGGTGCTGGCCGCGCTTGGCGCGGCGCTCGCGACGCAGGGCTGCGGGTCGGACGACTCGCGCGCGAGCCGCGGGCAGCCGCAGCCCGCCGTGGCGGCGCCGGCACCGCTCGCCGAGAGCAACCGCTTCAACGGCGCGCGCGCGTTCGCGCTGCTGCGCGAGCAGGTGCAGGAGTACGGCTGGCGGCCCGCCGGCTCGCCGTCGCTGCGACGGCTCGCGGTCCGTCTGCGGTCGCTGCTGCCGCGCGGGCGCTTCGAGGCCATCCCCGGCCACCCGCGGCTGCGCAACGTCGTCGGGTCGGTGCCGGGCCGCCCGCCG
>DASZOA010000343.1:0-2965 GCA_035551055.1 Solirubrobacteraceae bacterium | reverse complement strand
TGGTCGTAGTGCTCGGCCTTGGGCAGGATCTGCTCGTCGACGAACTGGCGGACCATCGCGAGGATGTCCTTCTGCTCGTCGGTGTACTCGCTGTACGCGGGGGCTACGGCCATGGCGATGACGCCCTCCAGGATGAGGAAGCTCCGGGCTGCTGGACCGCAGCTTACTTGCGGCGGCGGTGGCCGGGCGCCTGGCAGACTGCCCGCACAATGGCCAACTTCGGCGTCGACGTCGTGGAGCGCGCGCCCCCCGAGCGCCTGGCGATCGTCGAGCTCGCGCGCGACGGGGCGCGCCGCGAGTGGTCCTTCGGCGACGTGGCGCGCGCGGCGCGCGAGCTTGCGGCGCAGCTGCACGGCGATCACGGCGTGCGGCGCGGCGACACCGTCCTGACGCTGATCGGCAACCGCCCCGAGTGGGTCGCCGCGATGGTCGCCTGCTTTCGCCAGGGATACGTCGCGCTGGCCTGCAACGAGCAGCTGCGCCCGAACGACCTGCGCCTGCGCGTCGACGCCTGCCCGCCCGCCGCGGTCGTCTGCGACGCCCGCAACGCCAACGTGCTCGACGCGGCCGGCTGGAGCGGGCCGACGATCTGCCTCCCCGGCCTCGGCTCCCGCGCGCGGCACGAGCCGCCGCCGCCCGCCGACCTCTCGCCGCTCGACCCCTGCCTGATCACGTTCACGAGCGGCACCGCCGGCGAGCCCAAGGCCGCCGTCCACGGCCAGCGCTACCTGGACGGCCAGCGCGTACAGGCCGAGCACTGGCTCGCGCCGCAGCCCGACGACCTCGTCTGGTGCACGGCGGCCAGCGGCTGGAGCAAGTCGGCCCGCAACGCGTTCATCGCGCCGTGGATCCGCGGCGCGGCGGCGCTGCTGCACGACGCGCGCGTCGACCCGACCGAGCGCCTGGAGCTGCTCGCGCGCGAGCGCGTCAACGTGCTGTGCATGGCGCCGACGGAGTACCGCGTGATCGCCAAGCGCGCGACGCTGCGGCCGCTGGCGTCGCTGCGCGGGCTGGTGGCCGCCGGCGAGCCACTCAACCCCGACGTGCTGCGCGCGTGGCAGGACGCGACCGGGCTGCAGATCCGCGACGGCTACGGACAGACGGAGACCGGGCAGCTGACGGGGATGCCGCCCGGCCGCGAGGTCCGCCCCGGCTCGATGGGCGTCGCGCTGCCCGGCATCGACCTCGCTGTCGAGGACGGTGAGCTCGTCGTCGACCCCCCAAGCGTGCCGACGTTCTTCCTCGGCTACCACGGCGAGCAGGCGCGCTCCGCCGATGCGGGCGCGCCGTGGCGCACCGGTGATCGCGTGGCGCGCGACGAGGACGGCTACCTGTTCTTCGAGGGGCGCACCGACGACGTGATCATCTCCGCGGGCTACCGGATCGGCCCGTTCGAGGTCGAGTCGGCGCTCGTCGCCCACCCGGCGGTCGCCGAGGCGGCGGTCGTCGCCGCTCCCGACGACGAGCGCGGCTCGGTCGTGCGCGCCGTCGTCGTCGTGCGCGACGGCTACGCGCCGTCGCGCGACCTCGCCCGCGCGTTGCAGGACCACGTCAAGTCGCAGACCGCCCCCTACAAGTATCCGCGCCGCGTCGACTTCGCCGCCGAGCTGCCGAAGACCGCCAGCGGGAAGGTCCGGCGCGCGCTGCTGCGCGAGGAAGCGTGACGGGCGCGCGCATGGCTGCGTGGGCGCGAGCGGCCAATCGCCGTGCGCCGGGTCGGCGGCGCGGCCGCGTGCACGCGGTCGCCGTCGTATCGCTGTTCTCGCTGACGTTGTTTCTGAGCTCGGCGCTGGTGTTCCTGATCCAGCCGATGTTCGCGAAGTTCGTGCTGCCGAGGTTGGGCAGCACGCCGGCGGTGTGGAACACGTCGATGGTCTTCTTCCAGATGGCCCTGCTGGCGGCCTACCTGTACGCGCACGCGAGCACGCGGCGGCTCGGGGTGCGTCGCCAGGCCGCCGCGCACATGGCGGTGCTCGCGCTGCCGCTGCTCGTGCTGCCGGTCGCCGTGCCCCACGACTTCGTCCCGTCGCCGCACGGCAGCCCCGTCGCGCAGCTGCTCGGCCTGCTGGCGGTCACGGTCGGGCCGCCGTTCTTCGTCGTGGCGGCGAGCGCGCCGCTCCTGCAGCGCTGGCTGGCGGACACCGAGCATCCGGCGGCGGGCGACCCGTACTTCCTCTACGCCGCCAGCAACCTCGGCAGCATCCTCGGCCTGCTGGCCTATCCACTCGCCCTCGAGCCCAGCCTCCGACTCGACGAGCAGGGTGCGGTGTGGTCGGCGGCGTACGGCGTGCTCGCCGTCCTGATGCTCGCCTGCGCGGCGGTCGTCTGGCGCTCGCGTCCGGCCACCGCGAGCCGCGCCGGGTGGTCGGCGGCGAGCTCGCCGGCCGCCGACGACACCCGTCCCACGCTGACGCGGCGCCTGCGCTGGATCGGGCTGGCGTTCGTGCCGTCCAGCCTCATGCTCGGCGTCACGACGTATCTCACCACCGACATCGCGCCGATCCCCCTGTTCTGGGCGATCCCGCTGTCGCTCTACCTGCTGTCGTTCAGCATCGTCTTCCTGCCGACGCCGCGCGCCCCGCCGCTGCATCGATGGATGGTCCGCGCGCTCCCCCCGCTGGCGCTGGCGGTCGCGATCCTGCTGCTCGTGGGGGCCGACGGCCTGCTGTGGCCCATCGTCGCCGTCCACCTGCTCGCCTTCTTCGTCGCGGCGATGGTCTGCCACGGCGAGCTGGCGCGCGATCGACCGGCGGCGACCGCGCTGACGGGCTTCTACCTCGCGATCGCGCTCGGCGGAGCGCTCGGCGGCGCCTTCAACGCGATCGTCGCCCCGGCCGTGTTCGACTCGCTGCTCGAGTACCCGCTGGCCGTCGTGCTCGCCTGCCTGTGCCTGCCGCGCCGACCGCGAGCGGCAACGCCACGTCCAGCCGGCGGGCGCGCCGGTCCCGGTCCAGCCGCGGCGCCC
>DASZOA010000342.1:0-4169 GCA_035551055.1 Solirubrobacteraceae bacterium | reverse complement strand
CGCTGCTGGCGCTCATGCTCGCGCTGCCCCTGGCGTTCCTCGCGCTCGTGCCCAGCGGCGGCGTCTCGCCGCTGCTCTACGACGTCATCCGGGTCATCTCGGCGCTGTTTCCGTTCAAGCCGGCGCTCGACGCGACCGACGTGGCGATCAACGCCGCGCCCGCCAGCCTGCCGCTCGCGCTTGCGCACCTCGCCGCGCTGACGATCGCGTTCGGCGTCGCCGCCCGCGCCGGGCTGCGCCGGTTCGCCTGAGGCGGGCGGTCTGTACCGCGCGCTGCGCTCGCTGGAGGAGGCCGGGCTCGTGCGGTCCAAGTGGCGGCCGTCGAGCGGCGGTCCGGATCGCCGCACCTACGACCTGCCTGACGCGCGCGCGCCCGCGCGTGCGGGCGCGTGCGTGCGCGACCTGGCCGGCGTGCGCGGCGCTGGGCGAGCCGCTCGCTGCGACCTCGCCGTCCGCTCACGCGGCGGTCGGGCCGTCCGCGGCCGCGAGTCCGTTGGCCTCGAAACCGGCAGCCGGTGCCGGCGGCCCCTGTATCGTGGCGCGGTCCCCGATTGGCCGGTCAGGCAAGGCAAGGAGCGACTCGCGTGGACCTCAACGACACTCCCGAGCAGGCGCGCTACCGCGCCGGGGTGCGGGCCTGGCTCGACGATCACAAGCACGAGGCGCCGGCCGAGCAGGGCGAGGACGACGCGGCCTACATCGACGCGCGCCGCGCCTGGCAGGGCAAGCTCGCCGCCGCCGGCCTGGCCGGGGTGACGTGGCCGGTCGAGCTCGGCGGGCAGGGACTGGGACCGATCGAGCAGGTGATCGTCGGACAGGAGATCGCGCGCGCCGGGGTGCCGGGGATCCTCGACGTCATCGGCGTCGGGATGCTAGGCCCGACGATCATCGCGCACGGCACCGACGAGCAGAAGAGCCGCTATCTGGGCCCGATGCTGCACGCCGACGAGATCTGGTGCCAGCTGTTCTCCGAGCCCGCCGCCGGCTCGGACCTCGCGGCGGTGCAGGCCCGCGCCGTCGCGCAGGACGACGGCAGCTGGCGGCTGTCGGGACAGAAGGTGTGGACGACGAACGCGCACTTCGCCGCATTCGGGCTGCTGCTCGCCCGCACCGACGCCGACGTGCCCAAGCACAAGGGCCTGACGATGTTCATCGTCCCGATGGACGCGCCGGGGGTGACGATCCGCGGCCTGCGCCAGATCTCCGGGGAGGCCGAGTTCAACGAGGTCTTCTTCGACGACGTGCGACTCGAGGCCGACGCGGTGTGCGGCGGTGTCGGCAACGGCTGGGCGACCGCGCTGACGACGCTCATGTTCGAGCGCCTGACGATCGGCCTGGGCTCGGAGAGCCTCGGCTACAGGGCCGAGCGCTACGCGCGGGCGATCGCGGCCGACGCGCACGCGCGCAGCGATCCGGAGGTGCGCCGCCGGCTCGGCGAGCTGTCCGTCGAGCTGCTGGCGGTGAAGTTCACCGGCTACCGGATGCTCAGCGCGCTGCAGCAGGGACAGATCCCCGGGCCGGAGGCCGGCCTGGCGAAGGTCACGACGGTGCGCGCCGCGATCGACGCCGGCGACCTGATCGCCGACGTGCTCGGGCCCGAGGCGCTCGCGGCCGACAGCGAGTGGGCGTACATGATCTCGTTCCTGCCCGGTCTGAAGTCGGCGGGCGGGACGGAGGAGATCCTGCGCAACACGATCGGCGAGCGCGTCCTCGGGCTGCCGCCCGAGCCGCGCCTGGACAAGGGCATCCCGTTCGGCGAGCTGCGCGCCAAGGAGCGCGCGGGGGCGATGCGATGACGGCCTCCCACGGCTCGGCCTACGCACCGGCTCGCGTGACACGCGGGTGCTCGGGGTGAACCTCGAGCTGACCGACGAGCAGGCCTTCCTGCGGGAGGCGGCCCGCGAGGCGCTGTCGCGGGTGAAGACCGTGGCCGCGGCGCGCGGCGCGCTCGAGGACCCATCGGCGCTGCCGGACCTCTGGCCCACGGCGCGCGAGGCGGGCTGGGCGGGGCTGCTCGTCGGCGAGCAGCACGGCGGCGCCGGCCTGAGCGCGTTCGACGCGATGCTCGTCATGGCGGAGGCCGGGCGCGTGCTGGCCGGCGTGCCGCTGCTCGGCCACCTGCCGGCCTCGGCGCTGCTCGACCGCGCCGGCGACGAGCGCGTCGGCGCGGTCGCCGAGGGCGAGCTGCGCGCATGCTTCGTCGCCGCCCGGCCACCGGGCGACCTCGAGCGGCGCTGGACCGTCGAGCCGCCGTCGGGATCCGTGCGGCTCGCCGCGCCCGTGCTCTGCGACGACGGGACGTTGCGCGGCAGCGTGGCGTGGGTGCCCGACGCGCCGGGCGCCGATGTCCACGTCGTCTCCGCGACGCGCGCCGCCGACGGGGCGCCGGTCGCGGTGGCGGTCGACGCGGCGCAGGCGCGCGTCGAGCCGGTCATGCGCTACGACGCCACCCGCCCGCTTGGCCACGTGAGCTGCGACGGCGCGGCTGGCACCGTGCTCGAAGGCGTCGGCGGCGCCGAGCTCGAGCGCGCGTGGTTCCTCGCCCAGGCGCTGCTCGCGGCCGAGTCGCTGGGCGCCGTCGAGACCGCGCTGTCGGTGTCGGTCGCGTATGCCAAGGAGCGCCACACGTTCGGCCGCGCGATCGGCTCCTACCAGGCCGTCAAGCACAGCCTCGTCGAGGTGCTGCGCCTGCGCGAGAACACGTACGCGCTGCTGCTCTACGCGGGCTGGGCGTACGAGAGCAAGCCCGACGAGTTCGCCCTCGCCGCGAGCGCCGCGCGCACGTCCGGCGTGCACGCGCTGGACCACGCGAGCCGCACGATGATCTCCGTGCACGGCGGGACCGGCGCCACCTGGGAGCACGACGCGCCGCTGTTCTTCCGCCGCGCGCAGCTCTCGCGGCGCCTGCTCGGCGGCCACGGCGACGCCGCCGATCGCGTCGCCGGACAGCTGCTGAACGCGGCGTAGCGGCGACTACACTGCGGGCTGCGCGGGGCCATAGCTCAGCTGGGAGAGCGCCTGCTTTGCAAGCAGGAGGTCACCGGTTCGATCCCGGTTGGCTCCACTACGAGATTTGCAGGGATTTTCGGGCTTATGGAAAGAGCCTGCCATGGTCGGCGGCGATGCTTCTAGGGAGTAATGGGTCAATCGTTGGGTCAGACGTGCGGCGACGGGCGCCCGGCCAGCGCTCGACCTCGTCGCCGAAGCGCATGAGCTGCCACACGAGTTCGTGGTCGACGCGCTGGCGCTGGATCACCTGCGCGTAGACCTGCAGCGTCAGGCGCGGGTCCGCGTGCCCCATCTGCGCCATGCCCCAGCGCACATCGCGACCAGCGATCAGTGCAAGCATCGCCCACGTGCGCCGCAGCGTGTGCGGCGTCACGCGCTCGGGCAGCAGCATCCGCCCCTCGGCCGCGCGCTTCTCGTTGACGCGCTGCAGCACACCCTTGACCGGCCTGCGACTGTTGCGCGCCGGCAGTCCGTTCAGCAGCCGGTTTCGCACGTTGGACGCGTCCAGTCGGCCGCCGGTGCGTGTCTGAAACAGCGGCGACGTCGCGGCCGGCGGGCGCGTAGCGAGCTGCGCCCGTAGCTCGCCGAGCGTGTACGCCGTCAGCTCGACGTCGCGCACGCCGGCATCGGTCTTGGAGTCCGGAATGCGCCAGCGGCCGGCGTGCAGGTCGATGTCGCCGCGGTCGGCAGCGAGCGCCTCGCTGATCCGAGGCGCGCCCGACAGGCACAGCAGCGCCAGGAGAGCGCGGCGCCCGTAGCGCTGGTGCTCGGGCACTTCGGCCTCCCAATGGCCGGCTGCCTCAAGGAGGTCGACAACCATGTCGGGCTCAAGAAACGCGCGTCGCGGCTTCGCGACCTTCATCCGTCGGCGCCGGCCGCGCGCCGGGTTGGCATCCAGCAGGCCGTAGTCGACGGCATCGTCAAGCACCTGCGCAAGCAGGGCGAGCACCATGTTCACCGACCGTGGGCCGAGTCCTCGCGCCACGAGCGCCTGGCGGAGGCTGTCAACGCGCCGCGCGTCGATCGACGACGTCGGCTCGTGCGCGAGCTCACGCAGCAGGTGGTCCAGCCGCCAGCGATAGTCCCCCTGCGTCTTGCGCTGCAGTTCGCCGACGCGGCGCTGCCACCAGCGCGACGCCGTGACGTGAAGCGTTTCCTCC
>DASZOA010000341.1:0-2017 GCA_035551055.1 Solirubrobacteraceae bacterium | reverse complement strand
GAGCTGGGCGCCCGAGCTGAGCAACGCGGCGTACCGCAAGATCGGCCCGCTGTATTGGCGCGTCGCGACGGTCGACGAGGGCAACAACGTCGGCGCCTTCACGACGGCGCGGATCTCGGCGGGCCGGACGATGACGGTCAGGCTGCGCGGCTCGCTGCGGCGCAACGCGACGTCGCGGATCACGGTCTTCGTGCGCGGCGCCAATCGCCGCGCGCTGCGCGGCGCGACCGTCAGCGTTCGCGGCGCCGGCGTGCGGGCGCACTCCAAGCGCACGAGCAGGCGCGGCACGGCGACGTTCAGGCTGCGGCCGACCGCGAAGGGCAGCGTGACGTTCACCGTCAGGCGCTCGAGCTACGGCGACGAGACGAAGACGCTGCGCGTCAGGTAGGCGGACTATCCTGGCGCGCATCGGACGCGCGAGCTCTCCTGCCCCAACGAGCCTCGGCATCGCCGGCCTGAAGCGCCGCAGATGAGGCTGCCCGAGCTGTTCGGGGAGCTCGCAGCGGACGCGCCGCCGGTCGAGGTCACGGCGCTCGCCTACGACAACCGCCGGGTCACGCCGGGCACGGTCTTCTTCTGCGTGCGCGGCTTCACCCGCGACGGTCACGACTTCGCCGCCGACGCCGTGGCGCGCGGCGCGTCGGCGCTCGTCGTCGACCACCCGCTCGGGCTCGGCGTGCCGGAGATCGGCGTCGACGACGTGCGCGCGGCGATGGCGCCCGCCGCGGCGCGCCTGCACGGCGACCCGACCGCGCAGCTGCGCACGATCGGCGTCACCGGAACGAACGGCAAGACGACGACGGCGTTCCTCGTGCGCGCGCTGCTCGAGGCCGCGGGCGAGCAGACCGGGCTGCTCGGCACGGTGACGTCGATCGTCGGCGGCGCCGCGCGCGAGGTCGCGCGCACGACGCCGGAGGCGATCGACCTGCAGGCGACGTTCGCGGCGATGCGTGCGGGCGGCGACACGCACTGCGTCATGGAGGTCTCCAGCCACGCGCTCGAGCTGCACCGCGCCGATGCGATCCACTGGGCCGCCGCGATCTTCACGAACCTCACGCAGGACCACCTCGACTTCCACGCGACGATGGATGACTACTTCGCCGCCAAGTGCAGGCTCTTCGTCGACGGGCGGCCGCAGGTCGCGGTGGTCAACGTCGACGACCCGTACGGGGCGCGGCTGGCGCGCGAGCTCGAGGGCGTCGTGCCCGAGCTCGTCACGGTCGGCATCGAGTCCGCCGACGCCGATCTGCGCGCGACGCGGATCGAGAGCGCGTTCACCGGCTCGAAGTTCTGCGCCGGCGGCCTCGAGCTGCGCTCGCCGCTGCCGGGCCGCTTCAACGTGTCGAACGTGCTCGGCGCCGTCGCGGCGGTGCGGGCGCTCGGGGTCGACGACGCCACGATCGTCGCCGCGCTGCCCGAGGCGGGACGCGTCCCGGGCCGCTTCGAGCCCGTCGACGAGGGCCAGGACTTCGCCGTCCTCGTCGACTACGCGCACACCCCGGACTCGCTGGAGAACGTGCTCCTGGCGGCGCGCCCGCTGACGGCGGGCCGGCTCGTCAGCGTGTTCGGCTGCGGCGGCGACCGCGATCGCGGCAAGCGCCCGTTGATGGGCGCGATCTCCGCGCGCCTGGCCGACCACACGATCGTCACGTCGGACAACCCGCGCTCCGAGGATCCCGCGGCGATCGTCGACGAGATCCTCGCCGGGATCGAGGACCGCCGCGCGACCGAGGCGGTCGTCGACCGCCGCGCCGCGATCGAGCGCGCCGTCGCCGGCGCGCGATCCGGCGACGTCGTCGTCATCGCCGGCAAGGGCCACGAGCAGGGCCAGGAGTTCGAGGACGGGCGCAAGCTGCCGTTCGACGACGTGAGCGTGGCGCGCGAGGCGCTGCGCGCGCGAGTGGTCGCCTGAGCGCGCTCTGCACACCGCGCGGGAAGGCATCCGCGTTCCCGTGGTGCACGTTGCATGTTATGGTGCAGCATGCATGCCAAAGGTGATTCAGGTCCGTGACATCCC
>DASZOA010000340.1:0-2698 GCA_035551055.1 Solirubrobacteraceae bacterium | reverse complement strand
TCGACGATCGCGGCCGGGTCGAGGTCGAGCCACAGCGCCAGCAGGGGGATCGGACGGCGGTTGGGCACCGCGACCGGCAGGCGCAGCCGCTCGCCGTCGACGAGCTCGCCGAGCCGCGCCTGGATCCGCTCCTGCGTGCGCAGCGCATTGCCGAGGCGCTCGATCCGGCGCGCCTGGGCGGGCACGAACGCCAGCAGCGCGACGAGCGCGACCGCCGCGAAGCGCGCCCACCACGTGCGCGCCCGGCCCGGCGGCAGGTCGAGCCAGCCGAAGGCGCCGGCCCCCGCGAAGATCGCCAGCAGCGTCGCGGTCAGCAGCAGGTAGCGCGTGATGATCGGAAGCCCGGCGGCCGCCAGGACGGCGAACGCCGCGAGCGCGAGCAGCCCGGCGGCCGCGCCGAGGCGGACGCGCCGGTCGCGGTGCCAGGCGAGCGCGAGCAGGCCGCCGCCGGCGGCCGCCAGCAGCACCGGCTCGCGCAGGATCTCGCCGATCCGGCGCGGCACCGCCGCGGGCACGTGCTCGATCCCGGTCACGCGCCCGAGCAGCCTCGCGTTGTCGCGCGTGCCGCTGAGCGAGTGCAGCGGGTCGCCGGTCAGCAGCAGGTCGTGCAGCGCCCACAGCAGCGGCGCGCCGGCCGCGAGCACGATCAGCGGCGCGGCGTCGCGCCACGCGGCGCCCCGCCGCGGGCCGGCCCCGTCCGCCGCCGCGCGCAGCCCGGGCCACAGCAGCCAGAGCAGGTAGGCGGCGCTGAACAGCCATGCCTCGGGACGCAGCAGGCCGGCGAGGGCGAGCAGCGCTAGCACGGGGCCGCCGCAGCGCGGCCGGTGCGTCTCGACGAGCAGCGCGAGCAGCCCGAGCACGAGGAACGGGATGTCGACGTACGCGCGCGCGCCGAAGTCGAGGACCGGCACCCGGGTGAGGACGATCGCCGCCGCGAGCGCGCCGGCCGCCGCGTTGAACCACGCGCGCCCGAGCGCGAACACGACCCATCCCAGCAGCGCGAGCGAGACGTACGCTCCGACGACGACGGCGGTCGCGGCGGCCTCGCCGTGCAGGCCGTCGATCCGCCACGAGCTCAGCGGCGACAGCAGCGCCGCGGCGACGTTCGCCAGCGGATGCGGCGTCGGCGCGACCGCCACCTCGAGGTCGGGCAGCGCGCCGTGCGCGAGCTGGCGTCCCCAGACGAGCGCGTAGAGCGTGTCGTAGTTGACGAGCCCCGGGCCGGCGAGCAGTCGGAGCGCAGCGGCGCCGACGAGCACACCGGCCGCGAAGCGGATTCGCGCCATCTAGTGGTCGTCCCCCCGAGTTCCCACCGCGCCAAGCGGCTGCTGATCACCGGCAACCACCCGGACACGCCGCGTACTCGTGGGGACGACCACCGCCCAGACCGTATCGTCGCCCGCCGCGGAGCTATCCTCGCACGACCCGTGTCCGACGCCCCTTCGCTCTACCGGCGCCACCGCCCGCGGACGTTCTCCGATGTCGTCGGACAGGAGCACATCGTCCGCACCCTGCGCAACGCCGTCTTGCAGGGCAAGGTCCACCATGCCTACCTGTTCGTCGGCTCGCGCGGCACCGGCAAGACGTCGATGGCGAAGATCCTGGCGGCGTGCCTGAACTGCGAGCGGGGTCCGACGGCCGAGCCCTGCGGCGCCTGCGACTCGTGCCTGGCGATCGCCTCGGCGACGTCGCTGGACGTCATCGAGATGGACGCGGCGTCGAACAACTCAGTCGACGACATCCGCGACCTGCGCGAGAGCGTCGTCTTCGCGCCGGTCTCCGGGCGGCACAAGGTCTACATCCTCGACGAGGCGCACATGCTCTCCCCGCAGGCCTGGAACGCGTTTCTCAAGACGCTCGAGGAGCCGCCGCCGAACACCGTGTTCGTGCTCGCCACGACCGAGGCCGCGAAGGTGCTGCCGACGGTCGTCGACCGCTGCCATCGCTTCGACTTCGCGCGCCCGACCGTCGAGCAGCTGGCCGCCGTCGTCAGGCGCGTCGCCGAGCGCGAGCGGATCGCGATCGCGCCCGACGCCGTCGCGCTGCTGGCGCGCCACGCGACCGGCTCGTTCCGCGATGCGCTCGGCACGCTCGAGCAGCTGGTCACGTACGCGAGCGCCGGCGGTGACGGCGACGCGCAGGCCGTGCGGATCGCCACCGACGACGTGCTCGCGGTGCTCGGCGTCGCCGACGCCGACCTGCTCTTCGGCGCGCTCGACGCGGTCGCCGCCGGCGACCCACGTGCGGCGCTGCTCGCCGCGGCACGCCTGACGCAGACCGGCCGCGACGCGCTCGGCTTCGTCCGCGACCTCGAGGCGCACGCGCGCGATCTCATGATCGTCCAGACGCTCGGCGGCGTGCCCGCCGAGCTGCAGATCACCCCCGAGCGCGACGCGCGCCTGGCCGAGCAGGCCGGCCGCGGCGGCGCCGGCGCCGCCGCGCGTCTGCTCGACCTGCTCGCGGCGGCGCTCGAGGCGACGAAGAACGGCTCGGACGCGCGCACGCAGCTCGAGCTGGCGCTCGTGAAGGCCGCGGCGCCGGCCGTCGACCCGTCCGTGCGGGCGCTGGCGCAGCGCGTCGCGCGCCTGGAGGCCGCCCTGCGCGGCGAGTCGCCCGCGCCGCCGAGCGAGCCCGCGCCCACGCCGGAGTCACCCTCGCCGCCGCCGGCGCCGGCGCCCGACGCGCCGCCGCCGCCGTC
>DASZOA010000339.1:0-15785 GCA_035551055.1 Solirubrobacteraceae bacterium | reverse complement strand
AAATTGTTCGAACGCTTTACGGAACGAGCTAGGCAAGTCGTCGTCTTGGCGCAGGACGAGGCGCGCGCTCTCAAGCACACCTACATCGGGACCGAGCACATCCTGCTCGGCCTCCTCCGCGAGGAGGAGGGCCTTGCCGCGCGCGTTCTCGAGAGCCTCGAGATCACGGTCGAGGAGGTCCGCGCCCAGGTCGCGCGTATCGTCGGCCAGGGCGACGAGGTCACGACCGGGCAGATCCCGTTCACGCCCCGCGCGAAGAAAGTCCTCGCGCTCGCGCTCCGGGAGGCGCTGTCGCTCGGGCACAACTACATCGGTACGGAGCACATCCTCCTCGGCCTCGTCCGTGAGAACGAGGGCGTCGCCGCCCGCATCCTGCTCGACTTCGACGCCGACGCCGAGAAGATCAGGAACGAGATCATCCGCATGCTCTCCGGCCCCGGCCGGCGCCAGCAGGGCGGCGCCTCCGCCGCCGGCGAGAAGGCGAAGAGCTCGAAGCTGCTCGACCAGTTCGGCCGCAACCTCACGAAGCTCGCCGAGGACGGCAAGCTCGATCCCGTCGTCGGCCGCGCCACCGAGATCGAGCGGATCATGCAGATCCTCTCGCGCCGCACGAAGAACAACCCCGTGCTCGTCGG
Source organism: Solirubrobacteraceae bacterium (assembly GCA_035551055.1). GTDB lineage: Bacteria > Actinomycetota > Thermoleophilia > Solirubrobacterales > Solirubrobacteraceae > CADCVQ01. The sequence continues at coordinate 15,150 of DASZOA010000339.1, read as the reverse complement.
CGAGCCCGGCGTCGGCAAGACCGCCGTCGTCGAGGGCCTCGCCCAGCGGATCACGACGTCCGACGTGCCGGAGCTGCTGAAGGGCAAGCAGATCTACACGCTCGACCTCGCGGCCCTCGTCGCCGGGTCGAAGTACCGCGGCGAGTTCGAGGAGCGCCTGAAGAAGGTGATGAAGGAGATCACCCAGCGCGGCGACATCATCCTGTTCATCGACGAGCTGCACAACCTCGTCGGCGCCGGTGCGGCCGAGGGCGCGATCGACGCGGCCTCGATCCTCAAGCCGGCGCTCGCGCGCGGCGAGCTGCAGACGATCGGCGCCACCACGCTCGAGGAGTACCGCAAGTACCTCGAGCGCGACAGCGCGCTGGAGCGCCGCTTCCAGCAGATCCGCGTCGAGCAGCCCACGACCGAGGAGACCGTGCAGATCCTCAAGGGCCTGCGCGACCGCTACGAGCAGCACCACAAGGTCAACATCACCGACGAGGCGCTCGAGGCGGCCGCCGAGCTGGCCGACCGCTACATCTCTGACCGCTTCCTGCCCGACAAGGCGATCGACCTCATCGACGAGGCCGCCTCGCGCATGCGCATCAAGTCGATGACCTCGCCGCCCGTCTACCGCGAGCTCGAGGAGGAGATCGAGACGACGCGGCGCGACAAGGAGGCCGCGATCGAGGCGCAGGAGTTCGAGAAGGCCGCGAACCTGCGCGACGCCGAGCGCCGCCTGACGCAGCGCAAGCGCGAGCTCGAGGAGCAGTGGGAGGCCGGCGAGGCCGAGACCGAGCGTCCGTCGATCGGCGAGGAGGAGATCGCCGACATCGTCTCGATGTGGACCGGCATCCCGGTCTTCAAGCTCACCGAGGCCGAGACGGCGAAGCTCATGCGCATGGAGGACGAGCTGCACAAGCGCGTCATCGGCCAGCAGCAGGCGATCGAGGTCATCTCCAAGGCGATCCGCCGCTCGCGCGCCGGGCTGAAGGATCCCAAGCGGCCGACCGGCTCGTTCGTGTTCCTCGGCCCGTCGGGCGTCGGCAAGACCGAGCTCGGGCGAACCCTCGCCGAGTTCCTCTTCGGCGACGAGGACGCGATGATCCGCGTCGACATGTCGGAGTACATGGAGAAGCACTCCGTGTCCCGACTCGTCGGCTCGCCACCGGGCTACATCGGCTTCGACGAGGGCGGCCAGCTCACCGAGGCGGTGCGGCGCAAGCCGTACTGCGTGCTGCTGCTCGACGAGATCGAGAAGGCGCACCCGGACGTCTTCAACATCCTGCTGCAGATCCTGGAGGACGGCCGGCTGACCGACTCGCAGGGCCGCACCGTGGACTTCCGGCACGCGATCGTGATCATGACGTCGAACATCGGCGCCTCGGAGATCGCGCGCAACACGCCGCTGGGCTTCGCCGTCTCCGACGACGAGACCGGCATCACGTACGACGACATGAAGAACCGGATCATGGGCGAGCTGAAGAAGGTCTTCCGCCCCGAGTTCCTCAACCGCATCGACGACGTGATCGTGTTCCACAAGCTGCAGCGCGACGAGATCAAGCAGATCGTCGAGCTGCTGCTGCGGCGGATCCGCGAGTCGCTGGCCGAGCGCGGGCTGCAGCTCGAGCTCTCCGAGGACGCCAAGGACCTGCTCGTCGAGAAGGGCTGGGATCCGGCGATGGGCGCGCGCCCGCTGCGCCGCGCGATCCAGCGCTACATCGAGGACCCGCTCGCCGACTTCGTCCTGCGCGCCGAGCTCACGCCGGGCGCGACGGTCCTGGTCGAGAAGGCGCCCGAGGAGGACGACCGCGAAGTCACGCTGACGGTCGTCGAGCCGGGCAAGGTGCCGGCCGCCGTCGGCGGCGGCGCGGCCGATGCGTCCGCCGCGAGCGACGGCTCCCCGGTCGAGCCGGGCGCGCTGGACCAGCCGAGCGTCGAGGAGCCCGCCGACGGCTGACCGTCGACGCGGGCGCAACCAGGCATCGAGCGAGGGCGGCCGACCGGCCGCCCTCGGTCGTCCTCGAGCGCTACAGCAGCGTTCCGCGCGCGAGCGCGAGGTCGACGTGCGTCTCCCAGCGCGCGATCCGTCCGTCGCGGACCGTCCAGACGTGGGCCGCGGCCCAGCTGATCTCGTTCTGTCCGCCGCGCGGCAGGGCGCTCATCGACACGAGCGCGAGCACGTGCTCGGCGCTGATCGGGATCAGCCCGTCGATCGCGACGCGCATCGTCTCGTAGCTTTCCTCCCAGCGCGCGACCCACTGCTTCCAGCCCTCGACCCCGCGCAGCGCGGAGCCGACCGGGTTGAGCGGGTCGCAGATCAGCTCGACGCCGGGGTCGACGCTGTCGGTCAGGAGGCCGAGCCCGCCCTCGTTCCAGCAGGCGTAGAGCTCTTCGGCGACGGTGGCGGCTGTGGACGGCATGGGGACGACACGATACGGCGCGCGTCCCGCGGAGTGGCCGCCTGTTCGACTACTCCATGACGCGCAGCCCGATCCCGAAGATCAGGCAGGCGGCGTCAGCCGAGCGGTTGGCGTCGCTGCGCGAGGCGCCGTTGATGAACACCGTCCGGTCGCGGGCCTGCAGGACGAGCTGGAACAGGTTGTCGGCGAAGCTGAGGATCTCGACCGGCTGGTCCTTCAGCGCGGTGAAGACGATCGCGTTGCGCGCGCTCTCGATGTCGCGGCCGAGCAGCCGGGAGACGTTCACGCCGCGCGGATCGGCGGCGGTGAACGTGATCACCGTCTGGGTGGACTCGACGCCCGGCGCCGGGTTCTGGTCGCGGCACTGCGCGTCGAGGCGGCCGATCTTCGGGATGATCGCCAGCGGGACGACCGGGCCGCCGAGGTTGTCGACGACGCGCAGGTACCTCGTCAGCGACGTCGCGCCGCCGCGCATCACGCCCGCGACGAAGCGGTCGGGGATGCGGCCCTTGGCGGGGCCGGCGCTCGCCGTCGCGACGAGCTTGCCGCCGGCGCGCTTGACCGGATAGCTCGCCGACACCGCGCTCTTGCCGTCGACGGCGCCCGCGTTGCGCGCGTAGCCGACGACCGCGACCGCCGTTCCCGAGCACGCTACGAACAGCGCGATGAGCGCGACGACCATGGCGGGTGACGGCATACGCAGCCGCATGTACGGACCTCCCCAGAACGACACCGGGGCCTCCGCGCCCCGCAGAACGCGCTGAACCGTATCCCGCCGGGGGCGAACCCGTCGGGGTCGGTCCCTAGGCTGAGCAGATGCCGCGCCCCACGACGGTCCACGTGTGCTCGCAGTGCGGGCACTCGAGCGCTCGCTGGCACGGGCGCTGCCCCGGCTGCCAGGCCTGGAACACGCTCGTCGAGGAGCGCGCGCCGGGCGCGGGCGCCGCCGCTCGCGGTCGCGCGGCGGCCGCGGTGGCGGCCGGCCGGCCGGTGCGGCTCGCCGACGTCAGCACCGAGCGCGTGCCCCGCCTGCTGACCGCGATCGGCGAGCTCGACCGCGTGCTCGGCGGCGGCCTCGTGCCGGGCTCGCTCGTCCTGCTCGGCGGCTCGCCGGGGATCGGCAAGTCGACGCTGACGAACATGGCGCTCGGCAACCTCGCCGCTGTCGGGCGCCGCACGCTCTACGTCTCCGGCGAGGAGTCGGCGGCGCAGATCCGCCTGCGCGCCGAGCGCCTGACCGGGGCGACGGCCGGTGCGCTCGACGTCCCGGTGCTCGCCGAGACCGACCTGGAGACCATCCTCGCGACGCTGCGCGCCGAGCGCCCCGAGGTCTGCGTCGTCGACTCGGTGCAGACGCTGCACGCCCGCGAGCTGACCGGCGGGCCGGGCTCGGTCGGGCAGGTTCGGGAGGTCGCGGCGCGGATCATGCAGGTCGCCAAGAGCGAGGCGATCGCGGTGCTGCTCGTCGGCCACGTCACGAAGGAGGGCGCGCTCGCCGGGCCACGCGTGCTCGAGCACCTCGTCGACTGCGTGCTGCAGTTCGAGGGCGAGCGCGAGCGCACGTATCGCACGCTGCGGGCGCACAAGAACCGCTTCGGCTCGACGAACGAGGCCGGGGTCTTCGAGATGCGCTCCGGCGGACTCGTCGAGGTGCTCGACGCCAGCGCGCGCTTCGTCGCCGAGGCCACGGGGAAGCCGGGCTCGGTCGTGCTCGCCGCGATGGAGGGCTCGCGCCCGCTGCTCGTCGAGGTCCAGGCGCTCGTGTCGCCGTCGGAGCTCGTGCCGCCGCGGCGCGTCGTCAGCGGCCTCGATCGCAACCGCCTGGCGCTCGTGCTCGCGGTCCTCGGCCGCCACGCGGGCGTCGGCACCGGCGCTGCCGACGTCTTCGTCAACGTCGTCGGCGGGGTCCGCGTCGAGGAGCCCGGCGCCGACCTCGCCGTCGCGCTGGCGGTCGCGAGCGCGGCGCGCGGCGTGCCGCTGAGCGCCGGCGGGCGCAGCGGCGCCGTCGCCTGCTTCGGTGAGCTCGGGCTGACCGGCGAGCTGCGCTCGGTCGGCCACGCCGACCGGCGGGCGCAGGAGGCGGCGAAGTTCGGGCTGCGCGACGTGGTCTGCCCGGAGGCCGCGCCGACGCTGCGCGAGGCGCTGCGCGCGGTCCTGCCCGCGCGGGCGGCGCAGGCCGCCTGAGGCGGCGGCGCGGGCACAGCCCGATTTCCCTAAGCAGCCGCTAAAATCGCCGTGATGGTCCAGCGAGTCGCGGATGAGTCGGGAGACCTCGAGTCACGCGCAGAGCCCCGACTCGTCAAGGCCCTCGAGATGGTCGCGCCCGGCACCACCCTGCGCGAGGGCATCGACAACATCGTCCACGCACGCACCGGCGGCCTGATCATCGTCGGCGAGGTCGACGACCTGAGCTTCCTCTTCTCGGGGGGGATCAAGCTCGAGATCGACTACTCGCCGGCGCTGCTCTACCAGGTCGCCAAGATGGACGGAGCGATCGTGCTGAGCGCCAACGCGACGAAGATCGCGATGGCCAACGTGCAGCTCATGCCCGACCCGACGATCCTGTCGGTCGAGACCGGCACGCGCCACCGCACGGCCGAGCGCGTCTCCAAGCAGACCGATGCGCTCGTCATCGCGATCTCCCAGCGCCGCGAGGTCGTCTCGCTGTACGTCGACGGCGGCAAGTACATCCTCGAGGACATCCCGGTCGTGCTGGCGAAGGCAAACCAGGCGCTCGCGACGCTCGACAAGTACCGCACCCGGCTGGACCAGGTCTCCACGCGGCTCACCGCGCTGGAGTTCGAGGGCGGCGCCACGCTGCACGACGTGCTGACCGTGTTGCAGCGCTCGGAGCTCGTGACGCGCATGGCCGTCGAGATCGAGCGCTACATCGTGGAGCTCGGCACGGAGGGGCGGCTCATCGAGATGCAGCTCGAGGAGACGATGGTCGGCACCGCCGCCGACAAGGCCGCGCTCGTGCACGACTACCTCGCCGACAACAGCGACGAGGAGTTCGCCGGGGCGCTGGACCAGATCGGCCGCCTGTCGCACCACGACCTGCTCGACTTCGGTCGCCTCGCCGAGCTGCTGGGCTACGACCGCAAGCTCAACACACTCGACTACCCTGTCTCGCCGCGCGGCTATCGCATCCTCGGACGCATCCCGCGCCTGCCCAAGCTCGTGGTGACGCAGATCATCGCCGACTTCGGGGGGCTGGACGAGCTGCTCGCCGCGACCGACGCCGAGCTCGAGACCGTCGACGGCGTCGGCGAGATCCGTGCGAAGGACATCCGCGAGGGACTTCGCCGGCTCCAGGAGATCAACCTCGTGGATCGTTATCTGCAGACCTGACAGACCCGTCCCGCCGGGACCGACCGAAGGAGCGCATCATTTCCGAAGCCACCGAAGAGCATCTGCTGGAGGACCTGGAGGACCGCCCGCTCGACCACATCGAGTTCGAGCTCGGCGACAACGTCGTCTATCCGCACCACGGGGCCGGGCAGGTCCTCAAGAAGGAGCGGCGCAAGATGTTCGGCGAGGAGCGCGAGTATCTCACGATCAAGATCCTGCACAACGACATGACGGTGATGGTCCCGTGCGAGAACGCCGCGCTGGCGGGCCTGCGGCGGGTCATCGACGAGGAGACGGTCAAGAAGGTGCTCGAGGTCCTGGCCGACGACGTCTCGGAGATGCCCAAGAACTGGAACCGCCGGTTCAAGCACAACCGCGACAAGATCAAGACGGGGGACATCTACGAGCTGGCGGAGGTCGTTCGCAACCTCGCGATCCGCGAGCACGAGAAGGGGCTCTCCACCGGGGAGAAGCAGATGTTCACGCGCGCGAAGAAGATCCTCGCGTCGGAGCTGATGTACGCGCTGGACAAGGACGAGGAAGAGGCCGAGCAGCACCTCGACAACCTGCTCGCCGACAGCGCCGGCGTCGCGGTGTCCAAGTAGCGCTCGCGCTCGTCGCCGCCGCCGGTCGTGGCGAACGTCTCGGTCTCGGGGAGCCCAAGGCGTTCGTCGCGCTGGCGGGCCGTCCGATGCTCGAGTGGAGCATCGACGCGCTGCGCGCGGTGGCGCAGATCGAGACGATCGTCGTCGCGCTGCCGCCGGGCTGCGACGCTCCCGCCGGCACGATCGGCGTGCCGGGCGGCGAGCACCGCTCGCAGTCGGTGCGCGCCGCGCTGGGCGTCGCCGGCGGCGATCCCGTCGTCGTCCACGACGCCGCCCGGCCGCTGCTGACCGGGCAGATCGTGCGGGCCGCGCTCGACGACCTCGCGCGCCACGGCTGCGACGCCGTGATCGCCGCCGCGCCGGTCAGCGACACGATCAAGCAGGTCGCCGACGGCGTCGTCGTGCGCACGCTCGAGCGCGCATCGCTGTGGTCCGTCCAGACGCCGCAGGTCTTCCGCCGCGCGGCCCTGCACCGAGCGTTGGAGGCGCCCGACGACGTGCTCGCCGCCGCGACCGACGACGCATGGCTCGTCGAGCGCGCGGGCGGCACGGTGCGCGTCGTCGGCTCGTCGCCGGAGAACCTGAAGGTCACGACGCCCGCCGATCTCCACGTCGCCGAGCTGGCGCTGCGGCGACGCTGCGGCGCGGCGGGCTCCGCGCTGCCCGCGGCATGATCTCGGCGCCGCGGTGAGCCGGACGGCGCGGCGATGCTGACCGACTACCACCTGCACCTGCGGCCCGACGAGCCGGGCACCGGGCCCGCCGAGTACTTCACGGGCGCGAACGTCGACCGCTACCGGGCCGTCGCGGAGGAGCGTGGCATCTCCGAGCTCGGCTGCTCGGAGCACGTCCACCGCTTCGCGCAGGCGCTCGGTGTGTGGCAGCACCCGTTCTGGCGCTCCAGCGCGACCGACGACCTCGACGCGTACGTCGGCTTCGTGCGCGAGGAGACCGACCTCAAGCTCGGCATCGAGGCGGACTTCGTCGCCGGCCGCGAGGACCGGATGGCGACGCTGCTCGACTCGCACGACTGGGACTACGTCGTCGGCGCCGTGCACTTCGTCGGCGAGCACGCCGTCGACCACGACGGCTATGAGGTCTGGGACCGCCGGCGGCGGCCCGACGAGCTGTGGCGGCGCTACTTCGCGACGCTCGGCGAGGCGGCGCGCAGCGGGATGTTCGACATCCTCGCGCACCCGGACCTCGTCAAGGTGTGGGGGCGCGGGCGGCCGGCGCCCGAGGGCGACCTGCGCCGCTTCTACGAGCTTGCGATGGACGGGATCGCGGAGTCGCGGATCGCCGTCGAGGTCTCGACCGCCGGGCTGCGCAAGCCGGTGGGCGAGCTGTACCCCGCCGCCGCGTTCCTCGAGATGTGCGTCGACGCCGGCTGCCCGGTGGCGCTGTCGAGCGACGCGCACGTGCCCGGCGACGTCGGTCGCGACTACGAGCGCGCGCTGGAGCTGCTCGACGCCGTCGGCGTGCGCGAGCTGGCCGTCTTCGAGCGCCGCGCGCGGCGGCTGGAGCCGATCGGTTGAGCGGCGCCGGCGGCGTGCGCGTCGGCCTCGGCTGGGATTCGCACCGCCTGAAGGCCGGCCGGCCGCTGATCCTCGGCGGCGTCGAGTTCGAGCACGCCGAGCTCGGCCTGGACGGCCACTCCGATGCCGACGTGCTGACCCATGCCGTCATGGACGCGCTGCTCGGCGCGGCCGGCCTCGACGACATCGGCGTGCACTTCCCCGACACCGACGACGCCTACGCGGGCGCGGACTCGATCGCGCTGCTGCGCGACGTCGTCGCGCTGCTGCGCGAGCGCGACCTGACGATCGCGCACGTCGACGCGACCGTGCTCATGGAGCGCCCGAAGCTCGGCCCCCGTCGCGCGGCGATCCGCTCCAGCCTGGCGGCGGCGCTCGGGCTCGCGGCCGGCAGCGTCAACGTCAAGGCGTCGACGGGCGAGGGGCTGGGCTTCGTCGGCCGGCTCGAGGGCGTCGCCGCCCTGGCGGTCGCGACGCTGGTGGCGAGCCGCGGCTGACCGGCGTGCGGCCCGCTGAGAGCCCGCAACGGGGAGGGGACTGAACCGTGAGCCGCCCGCCGCCTCGTGCTGCGCATGTGGCTCGCGAATTGCCAGCGACCGCGGCCAACCTGCTCCGCCGCGCGCTGCAGTGCTTTCCACATCCGCCGTGATCCATGAAAAGCCTCCGCAAAGCCGGGACGGCTCGGTGGTTGTGGTTGTCTTGCCGAGGTTGTGGCGCACGCCTATGCTCGCGCGCGTGCAGGATGGCGGGGTGATTGCTGCAGCCGAGGCCTGGATTGGCTTTGCGGGTGGGGTCGTGGCGGCGCTGGTGAGCGGTGTCGTGGCGTTTCGCCAGTCGCGGCAGGACGCGAGGGTGCAGGCCGACATGGCGCGGCTAAACAGCGAGCTGCAGGCCGAGGTGCAGGCGCGTGGGGCGCTGATGGAGCGCGATCTGCGTGCCGAGGAGGTGCTGACGCGTTATCGCGAGCCGCTGGCGGCGGCGGCGTTTGACCTGCAAAGCAGGCTGTACAACATCCTGCGCATGGACTTCTTCGCGATGTTCGGTGGCGAGCACGAGCGCTGCGCAGTCGCCGAAGAGACGACGCTGTTTCGGATCGCGCAGTATTTCGGCTGGACGGAGATTCTGCGGCGCGACATCCAGTTTCTCAGCTTTCCCGAAGCCGACGACACGCGCCGCGTGGTCGAGCTCCAGACGGCGATCGCGAAGCGCTTTGGCAGGTCAAGCGGTGACCGGGCGCTGATGATCTGGACCGACGAGCAGCGGGCGATCGGCGAGAAGATGATCGTCGAGGAGTACGGCAAGGTGCTCTGCATGGGGTATGCGCGTTTCCACGACGACTATGAAGCGCGCTTTGCGCCGTGGTGCGACACCCTTCGGTCCCAGCTGCACTCAGAGAACGGACAACAGCGCATGCGCGATCTGCAGCACCTGCTTTGTGACCTTGTCGAGACGCTCGACGCGCAGCGTGTGCGCTACACGCAGGACCTCGAGCGCGCCTGAAGGGGGGCGAGGATGAGGCTCGGGAGTCCCCCTGGTGGTGCATGAGGTCGCCGAGGCTGGCTTTTTGTCGCCGGGGTCATCGACACGGTCAAGGTGCGCCGGCAGTTCGGGCGCCCTGAACGATGTTCGCACGAGTGTTACGCTCGTACCTACATTGAGTGCGCGTTATCGACCTCGTGAGGCCACCGTCGACCTGAGGCTGCCGAGCGCGCCATTGGCCGCCCTTGTCCGGACTCGGCGAATGGCGGGGGCCGTGGCCGCCGCGTCGGTGGCCGGCGTGCTGGCGCTAGTTACCGGCGTAGCGTCGAGCCAATCTGCCAGTGACTTCGCCGACTGGACGACGCTGAGCGGGGAACTCGCACCCGTCGCCAGCGGGACGCTACATAGCGACTCGATCAGCTTTTCGGGTACGGCCGTGCTTGCGTCGAGCACGACGGATGGGTCGTCCACCGTCTTCAATCGTCCGGAGTTCACCCCCCCGCTACCCAGCAGCGACGCTATCAACTTCAACGCCGCCAGCGGCAACTCATACACGCTCAGCTTTGGGTCGCCGGTCGCTGATCCGGTACTGCACCTCGCCTCGCTGGGCTCCACCCTGAGCTTTCCTGCCGGTACCCGGGTCGCCCGGCTCAGCGGCGACGCCGAGTTCGGCGTCTCGGGCAGTGACGTCGCGGGCCAACTGCAGGGGCCGACCGACGACGGCAACGGCACGGTGAGGCTGTCGGGCCGGTTCTCCTCGATCGCATTTACCACGACGTCGGCGGCGGCGGTCGACGGGGTGTACCTGCAGGTCGGCGCGGCCCCGCGGATTCTACCGGCCGACGACGACAACGACACCGTACCCGACGCGCGTGACAACTGTCCCTTTGTGGCGAACCCGGAGCAGCGCGACCGCGACAGCGATCAGATCGGTGATGTGTGCGACACGTCCGACGCCTCGGCGGGTCCCACGTTGGCGCGCTCCGTCGCGCTCAGGACTGCTGGTGGGACGGTGCTGGTTCGCGATTCGAGAAGCAGCAGGTTCAGGCCGCTTGTCGGCGCGGAGCTCCTTCCCGTCGGCAGTGAGATCGACGTCACTCATGGGAGGGTCACCATGACCTCCGCGGCGTCTGGTTCGCGGACGCAGACGGCCACGTTCTCCGGTCCGGCAGGGCCAATCCGATCAAGCGCAGCGCCTCGCGGACTCTTCCGGGTCGAGCAGAACAGGTCGCGCCGGCCCACGACGGACATCAAGCTCATCAGACGCGGCTACCGTCGCGTCTGCGGCCGCGGCAACAGCAAGCGACCATTCGCCGAGGGCGCTCTGCGCCGCATCGCAGCCGCGCCGGGGTCTGCAGCCGCGAGACGGTCGGCGCGCCGACGTCCGCGACGAGGTGTGATCTCAGGAGTGCGCGGCGCGGGCAAGGGCCGCAATCGCACCATCGGCCGCCACGCCATTGCTGCGACGCACCAAACGGATTGGTCGATGGCCGAGCGCTGCGACGGGACGCTGGTTCGGGTGTTCGAGGGCACGGTTCTCGTGCGCGACCTGAGTACGGGCAAGAGGATCAAGCTCCAGGCCGGGCAACGCCATCTCGCCCCGCCAAAGCGGCGAGGTAGAAGATGAGACGGCGCGTGTGCTCATGCTGAGCAAACAAGCCGATCCCGAGCTGGCTCGTCATCTGCGGATCGTTGCGAAGGCAATCCTGAGGGGTACCGTCGTGCCGGTGCTGGGCGCGGGGGCGAACTTGTGTGATCGCGCTCCCGACGAGCCGTGGTCTCCAGGCGTCAACCTTCCCAGCGGTGCCGAACTGTCCGAGCTGCTCGCCGACGAGTTCGATTGCGAGGTCTCCGACCGTTCGGACCTCGTTCGAGTGTCGCAGTACGCCGAGGTCACATCAGGCGAAGGACCGCTATACGCGCAGCTGCGCGAAATCTTCGTCGCGCAGTATCCGATTCCGTCGCTGCATCGCTTTATCGCAAATCTTCCTGCCTGGATCGGCGAGCACGGCCGCCGGCCGTGCAGCCAACTGATCATGACGACGAACTACGACGATCTGATGGAGCGGGCGCTTCGGGAAGCTCGAGTCGAGTTCGATCTCGTGCGCTACGTGGGCAAGGGCCCATACCGTGGACTGTTCGTCCACGAGCAGCCAGACGGCACCGAGCACGTCATAACCGTGCCAAACGAGTACGACGCGCTCGACCCGAACCGGCGCACCGTCGTTCTCAAGGTGCACGGCACAGCCGATCGTGACGATCCGGACGATGATTCATACGTCATCACAGAGGATCACTACATCGAGTATCTGACGAGAACCAATCCCAGTGAGCTGATTCCCGTCCGGTTGCTCGAGAAGCTCGTGCACAGCCACCTGTGGTTTCTCGGCTACGGGATGCGCGACTGGAACCTGCGTGTGGTGTTGCATCGCATCTGGGCGCTACGCGAGCTCGGGTGGACGTCATGGGCGGTGCAGCGCGACGTCGACCGCTTCGAAGAGCGCCTATGGATCACTCGCGACGTCGAGTTGCATCAGTGCCGCTTGGCCGAGTACGTCGCGGGACTCAGCACAGCACTCAACGAGGTGATCGCCTGAGCGAAGCTCGTCCGCCGTCGCCGTACCCCGGTCTTGCCGCGTATGGCGATGATGACGACGACGCTGAGCTCTTCTTCGGTCGCGACAGGCAGCGCGACCTCATCATCGCGAACCTGCGCGCAGCGCGGCTGACGGTGCTGCATGGTCACAGCGGCGCTGGCAAGACCTCGCTACTGCGCGCGGGGGTCGTGCACCGACTGCGCCATCGGGCGGCCGGCGACGATCTGGACGACGACGAGCCGCGGACAGCGGTCGTCCTTTTCGACGACTGGAGCGGTGACCCCGTCGCGCGCCTAGCCGCGCAACTGCAGGCGCTGACCGATGATCGCCCGCGCGGGGCCAAGGCCCGGCCGGCAGGTGACGGGTCGCGGCCGGTCCTCGACGCCGTCACCGCCTACTGCGCGCGCGGGCGCGGCGGCGTCCTGCTGATCTTCGACCAGTTCGAGGAATGCTTGCGCCTGCAACCGGATTGCGCGCCGGGACTTGACGAGGTCATTGCGATGCTCGTTCGCGATCAGCGCGCGTCGGTGCGCATTCTCATCGCAGTCCGCGACGACCGCGTTGGCGATCTCGACCGATTCGGAGCGCGCATCCCCGGGTTGTTCGACAACGTGTTGCGTCTCGGTCCGCTGTCGCCCGCCGGGGCACTGGAGGCGATCCAGAGGCCGATCGAGCGCTGGGCTGCGTGGGCTCGCGAGGGCCGCGGCGACCAGCCCGTCACGCTCGAACCCGGTCTCGGCGAAGCCATTCGCGACGAGCTCGTCGCGCTCAGCGCTCGGCACCTGAGCAGCCCCCTGACGACGGGACGCGCCGGCGATCGCGGTGTCGAGCCACCCTTTCTCCAGCTGGTCATGCGACGACTCTGGGACGAGGACGTCACGATCCGTGGCGGCACGACGATCCGCCACGCGACGCTCGCGCGGCTCGGCGGGGCAGACGCGATCGTCGCAAGCCATCTCGACACGGCTCTCGCTCGCCTGTCATCCGCCGAACGGGCGCTCGCCGAGGAGATGCTGCGCTTCCTCGTCACACCGTCGGGAGCAACCACGTCCCTCACCGCCCGCGACCTCAGCGAGTACACGGGCAAGCCGGAGCCGCGGATCGAGGCACTCGCCGAGAAGCTCAGCCGACCGCCCGCACGCGTGCTGCGTGGCGCCGCCGCGGCCGGCGGTCGCGGTGCGTACGAACTTCCGGAGTTGCTCGCCGAACCCACCCTCGAGTGGCGAGCACGGCGCCGCACCGCGCGCCTCGAGGCACGTGCTCGGCGGCTGCTGCTCGCGCTTGTAGCGGTTAGCGCGGTTGCCGTTGCGCTCGTCGCATATGCGGTCAGGCCTGGTGTCGTGCAGCAGCTCGAGCTGTCGTCGGTCGACGCTCGCTTTGACGTGCGCGGGTCGCGTCCGGCGGATCCTCGAGTCGCGCTCGTCTCGGTCGATGACGCGGCCTTCGAGCGCCTGCGAGCTGGACCTCGTATTCCGCGCGCAACGTGGGCGCGCGCGCTGCGGGCGATTGCCTCCGCTGATCCGCGCGTGCTCGCCGTCGACGTCATCTTCACCGGAAGGAGACGACCCGCCGATGACAGGGAGCTGATCGCGACGGTCAACGGTCCCGTGCGTGACCGCCTTGTCCTCGCCACCGATCAGCTCGATACGCTGGGCAAATCCCAACTGTTCGGACGCGACCGCCAGGTATTTGGGGATCGCGACGCACCGGCGGTCGGATACGCGGGCTTCCCGCGGGATCCCGACGGTGCTGTTCGCAAGATCGAGCGCAGCGTCTCGCTGACCGGCGGCGAACCACTCGGCGCTCTCGCGGTCGTCACGCGCCGGAGAGCCGGTACCCGCCAAGAGGACCTGCCGCCGACGGCGTGGATCGATTATCGCGGTCCGGAGGGGACGTTTCCACGGATCTCGCTCGACGACGTCCTGCGTCGGCGACGGGCAGCGCTGTCGCGGCTGCGCAGCAAGATCGTGATCCTGGGCATCACCGGCAGAGCGACGACAGACGACAGGCATCGCACGTCGGCGCCCGGGACGAGCGACATGGTCGGACCGGAGATGCAGGCTAATGCTGTATCGACCGCACTCGACGATTTTCCACTGCGCGACGGCGGGCGCGCGATCGATATCGCGTTGATCGTCGCGCTCGGTCTGCTGCCGGCCGGTCTGGCGCTGGTGCTGCGAGCGCGACTCGTCGTGGCAGCGACCGTCATCGCCGCAGCGCTGTTCTGCGCCGGCGCGCAACTCGCGTTCGGCGCTGGCCGAGTCATATCCGTCGTCTCCCCCCTCGTCGCACTCGTGCTGGCGACGAGCGGGGTCCTCGGAGCCCTGTTGCTGCACGGTCGTCGCAATCCTCCTCGGAGCTCGCACTCTCAATGAGCCCGCCGCCGTCTCGTACGCGCTTGGGACTTCGAGGCGGGCGCTACCCTCGCGCGGCCGCTGCCGCCGCCGCGGCGGCCCGCCGCGCCGCCGCCGCAGCGCGCGCCTGCTCGTGCTCGGCCTGACGCCTGAGCTCGAGCAGCGAGCGACGCAGGTTCTCGCGGACGGTCGGCGCCGCGATCTGCTCGGCGATCCAGCCGACGACGCCGGAGCCGGCGACGCCGTACTGCAGGCGCAGCTCGACGCGCGTGCGCGCGCCGGGCCGCTCGCGCAGCCGCCAGCGGCCGCGCTGGTCGATGCCGGTGACCGACGTCCACGCCAGGTCGTACGGCTCGTCGTGCTCGACGATCTCGATGAGCCCGCCGACCTCGGCCGAGCCCACGCGCATGAGCGTGCGGTAGCGCGCGCCGCAGCCGCTGACCTGGTCGGAGACCACCTCCCAGCGGGTGATGCCGCTCATGAAGTGCAGGTAGCGCGCCGGCTCGTCGACGAAGCGCCAGACGAGCTCCGGCGGCGCCGCGACGTCGACCGCGGCCTGGACCCTCATCCGAGGATCGGCAGGCGGCGCTCGGCCGCCAGCGCGTCGAGCGTCTCCTGCATGGTCGCCGTGACGTGGGCATAGACCTCGTCGACGTCGGGCCGCGGGCCGAACTGCTCGCGCAGGTCGATCGCGGGCAGCACCTCGACGGTGATCTTCGCCGGCAGCGGGACGTGGCCGAGCATGTCGCCGACGTTCAGCCCCCACGGCGCGGCGATCGAGATCGGCAGCACCTTCAGGCGCAGCAGCCGGTCGAGCATGAGCA
>DASZOA010000338.1:0-3164 GCA_035551055.1 Solirubrobacteraceae bacterium | reverse complement strand
GGTCGAGGGTCGCCCGATCGCCGCCCGGCGGATCGGCCGGCGCGCGGGCGCGCGCCGGGTGCTCGTCGTCGGCGCGATCCACGGCGACGAGGGGGCCGGGCGCGCCGTCGTCCGTGCGCTGGCGCGCGCCGGCGCTCCCGGCGGCGCCGAGCTGTGGCTCGTCTCGACCGTCAACCCCGACGGATCCAGGCGCCGCACGCGCACGAATGCCCGCGGCGTCGACCTGAATCGCAACTTCCCGCACGGGTGGCGCCGGAGCGCCCCGGGGCGCGGCGACCACGGCGGGCCCCGCCCGCTGTCGGAGCCCGAGACGCGTGCCGTACGCCGGTTGATCCTGCGCGTCCGCCCGCGGCTGACGATCTGGTTTCACCAGCCGTGGGGCCAGGTGCTCGCGCCCTGCCGCGGTCCGGCACCGCTGCAGCGCCGCTACGCCACCGTCGCGAGACTGCCGCTCAAGCGCTGCCGCGGCAGCGACCTGCCGGGCACCGCGACGCGCTGGCAGATGCACGCGCTGCCGGCCACGACGGCGTTCGTCGTCGAGCTGCGCGCCGGCCGGCTCAGCGCGGCGGCGGTCAGACGCCACGTTCGCGCGGTGCGCGCCGTGGCCGGTGCTGTGGCGGCGGGCCGATCGGCGCACGCGGCCGGGGTGAGCGAGCGGACGCGGAGGATTGTCTAGGCTGATCGGGATGCAGCACAGGCACGACGACGAGCGCCGCTCGCCCGTCGAGCGGATCGTCGGGCGGGACCTCGACGAGGGGTCGGGCAAGTACAAGCCGCTGTCCAGCCGCGCGCGCCAGACGCAGCGCTCGATCGAGGCCTACCTCAAGGCGGGCGTGCGCCCGCGCTGGATGGAGCGCGTCGGCGAGATCGATGCCGGGATCGCCCGCGAGCGCCGTCGCCTCGCGCGCGCCTACCGCGCGCTGAAGGGCGAGTGCGCCGGTGACGAGGTCCTGTTCGCCGAGCGCTGGCGGGACTGTGCGCGCTCCTGGGACTTCGGTGAGCTCAACGTGCTCATCGAGCAGCACAACGCGTGGTATCCGATCGAGCGCGACCTGCCGCTCAACCCGCGCACCGGCGACTACGTGCGTGTCGGCGGCCGCTCCTACCGCCGTCCGGTGCTCGGAGCGGAGTGGGTGCTCGAGCAGTTTCCGGCCTGACGGCCTCACGCCGGCCGCTTCTGCTCGACGCCTGGCGCCCTCGCCGCGGGCGATCGTGGCCCCACTCGAACGTGCGTCCTCTGGATTTGAGCCGCGGCGACCCGGGAACCACCATTGCCGTGATGGTCCTCGTCCTCAACGCGGTGCTCTACGTCATCGCGCTCAGCCTCTCGCTCGCGGTCCTGGCGCCGGTCGCCGGCCGCCCGTCGCGGCGCCTCCGGCTCGCCCGCGCAGGCCTCGCGTGCGGCGGCGGCCTCGCGATGAGCGTGGCGATCGTCCTCTCGTTCATGGGGCACTGGTTCGCGTCGGGCATCGCCGGCTGCGTGTCGATCGCGATCGTCACCACGTGCCTGTGGTTCGCCCTGACGCCGCGCCTGCCGCGCTCCGACGACGACGACGACGGCGACGACGGCGGCGGCGGGCCGCGCAAGCGCCCCGAGCCGCCCGCGCCGCCCGAGCCGGCCGGCGGCCCGTCCGACGATCTCTGGGCGGACTTCGATCGGCTGCGCGCCGGCTGGGAGCGCGAGCGGGCCGGCGCCTGAGCCGGCTGGCATCGCCGCGGCGAGCCGGACCGACCGGTGCGGCGGTGCTCGCGGTGCGGCGGAGGCTAGCCGGCCTCCGCGCGCGCCTTCAGCTCTGCCGGGCGGACGTCGACGAGCGTCTCGCGCAGCTTCGCGACGCGCTCGTCGGTGAGAAAGAACTTCAGGACGCCGCCGGGGTCCACGTCGAGCGCGTACGTCGCGCGCGTGCGCCCGTCGCCGAGCCGCTCGAGCCGCCAGGAGCCCGAGAGGGCCGACAGATCGCCCGACTCGCGTCGAAACGACATCTGCTCCGGTGGGGCGTAGGAGCAGCCGAGCTTCAGCTTGATCTTCCTGACCTTGGCGTCGAGCTCGATCGCGCAGCGCGCCACGCGACCGTCGCCGTCCTGCTCGAGGATGGCGAGCGATCCCAGCGTCGCCTGCCACTCGGGCCAGCGCGCGACGTCCTGGACGATCGCCCAGACCGACTCGATCGGCGCGTCGATGTCGGTGCTGGCCCTGTCGGAGAGCTTTGCCACGAAGCGGAAGTTAGACCGTTGACCCGGCGGCCGTCACGAGCCTCGCGACGGCCTCGTCGATGATCTCCGGGCGCTTGCAGAACGCGAAGCGCACGAGCGTGCGCCCGGCCTCGCGGTCCTCGTAAAACGCGCTGGTGGGGATCGCCACGATGCCGGCGCGCTCGGGCAGCGCATGGCACCAGTCGCGCGCGTCGGCAACGCCGAGCGGCGCGACGTCGGCGTTGACGAAGTAGCCGCCCTGCGGCACCGAGACGCGCAGGCCGGCGGCGCGCAGCCCCTCGCAGAGCCGGTCGCGGCCGGCCCGCAGGTCCGCGCGCAGCGGAGCGACGTGGCGCTCGGCGTCGGCGAGCCCGGCGGCCACCGCATGCTGAAACGGCGTCGCGCCGGCGAATGTGAGAAACTGCTTGGCCGCGCGCACCGCCCCGACGAGCGCCGGCGGTCCGCTCGCCCAGCCGACCTTCCAGCCGGTGAACGAGAACGACTTGCCGGCGCTGGAGATCGTCAGCGTCCGATCGGCCATTCCCGGGAGCGTGGCGAGCGGGACGTGCTCGCCGTCGAAGACGAGATGCTCGTAGACCTCGTCGGTGACGGCGATCAGGTCGTTGTCGACGCACGCCTGCGCGACGAGCTCGAGCTCGGTGCGCGACAGCACCCGGCCGGTCGGGTTGTGCGGCGAGTTGAGCAGCAGCATGCGCGCCCCGCGCGCGGCGCTCGCGAGCGCGTCGAGGTCGAGCGCGAAGTCGGGCGGGCGCAGCGTCACGAGCCTGCGCGTGCCGCCGGCCATCGCGATCGCCGCGCCGTAGGAGTCGTAGAACGGCTCGAGCACGACGACCTCGTCGCCAGGCTCGAGCAGCCCGAGCATCGTCGCCGCGATCGCCTCCGTCGCGCCGAAGGTCACCTGCACGCCGGCCTCGACGTCGACGTGGAGGCCGTAGCGGCGGCGCTGGTGG
>DASZOA010000337.1:0-2397 GCA_035551055.1 Solirubrobacteraceae bacterium | reverse complement strand
CGGCGTGCGCAGGCCTTCATGGACGCCCGCGTGCACAAGACGATCGCGACGCTTCGCCGCGATGGGTCTCCACGGATCAGCGGGATCGAAGCTCGCTTCGGCGCCGGCGATCTGTCGTTCGGCTCGATGCCGCGTGCTCTGAAGGCGCTTGACCTTCTGCGCGACGCGCGGTTCGCGCTGCACAGCGGCTCGGAGGACCCGCCCGAGTGGGAGGGCGACGCGAAGGTGAGCGGCCGCGCCATCGAGGTCACCGACCCGGACGAGAAGTCGGCGTGGTTCGCGAAGATCGGTCACGGCGGCCCGTCGATCGACGCACATCTCTTCCGGGCGCAGATCAGCGAGGTCGCCGTCGTTCGGCTCAACGAGGCGCGCGACGGACTGATCATCGAATCCTGGCACGAGGGTCGGGGGGTTCGATCGCGCGAGCGCCAGTGAGTCCCGCTGTCGCCTTGCGGCAGTGAGCAGCGAATCGCCACTCGCGCCGCACTCGCCGGCGCAGGCCTGGAACCAGCGCTACGAGAGCACGGCGTCGCTGTGGTCGCGCAGCCCCAACGCGGCGCTCGTGCGGTTCGCGTCGGCGCTCGTTCCGGGCCGCGCGCTGGACCTCGGCGCCGGCGAGGGCCGCAACAGCGTCTGGCTGGCGACGCGCGGCTGGCAGGTGACCGCGCTCGACGTCTCAGACGTCGCGCTGGCCCGCGCCGCCGAGCGCGCGGCGGCCGAGGGCGTGCCGCTTGGCTGCGTCGTGGCTGACTGGCGCGAGCACGAGCTTGCGCCAGCCTCGCTCGAGCTCGTCGTCGTCAGCTTCATGCACCCCGACCGGCACGAGCGCCCGTCGATGTTCGAGCGCGCCGCGCGAGCGCTCGTGCCCGGCGGGCATGTGTTCGTCACCGGTGTGCACGAGGTCGATCACGGCCGCCGCGGGCCGCCGGACCGCGATCGCCTGCACACGCCCGAGCGGCTGCGCGAGGCGCTGCAGGGCTTCTTCGAGGTGCTGCGCTGCGAGACGGTCTGCTACGAGCGCGAGCGCGCGGGCGCGCGCGAGGTCGTCACCGACGTGGTGGCGATCGCCCGCCGTCCGGCGGCAGGACGTAGTGCGCCGGCGCGCGTCGATCAGCATCAACGTGTGCCGACCCAGCGCAGCCCCTCCAGCAGCGCGTCGCGGGGGGCTTCGGTAACACCGGCATCGCGCAGCAATCAACCTTTTTTCCGCCGGCTCGCGTAGCAGCGGCACAACGGATCTGATAGCCAACACTCATGGCATCCAGTACGTCCGGCGTCGATGGGAGGAGCCCGAAATGAGACCTGTTACCGCGCGCGTGGCAACAGCAGCTGTAGTGGCCCTGAGCGCTCTGGCCGCAGGCGCATCACCGGCAGCGGCGGGACCGAGTCAGACGCCGAACGGGTGGTGCGGAGCCGCAAACATGCGAAATGCGGGCGAAGCGATGGCAAACGCAATGACCTATCACACGAATTACCATGGCGACGCCGGCATGGGCAAGGCGGTGGCGAACTCGGCCTGCCGGCCCTGAGCGCTAGGTGCTGCAGCAGTCGCTCGAGTGACCGATCGGGGCCTCGGGGAGCGCCGTCATGCACTGGCCGTAAGCCGCGTCTGCAGCTCGGCACGCATGTCCGCGCCGATCAGCGGCGCGAACTTGAACAGGTCGTTGCCCCGTACCGCGACGACGGGGCCAGCGCGATCGATCGCGTAGGGGGCGCCGCCGGGCACGTCGACGCGGCCATACACGCACTCGACGCGCCCGACACATGCGGCGGCGGGCTCATCGTGCAGCGCCAGCCAGGCGCGGACTTGGCGCGCTGACTCGCGGCGGACGTCGTCGGGATCGCAGCGCGCCGCGTCGAACGGCGCGTCGGCCGAACCGCCGCCCACGGCGACGGTGCGATCGCCGAGCGGCAACCCGTAGAACGACCACTTCGAGGCGAGCGACCGGCGCCGGGCCAAAAAGCAGCAGCGCAACTCGCCGAGTGCTCCCACCGGGCGCAGCGCGAACCGTACGTGGCGGTAGCGCGGCTCGGACGGCAGCTGCAGGCCGAGCCTCGCGGCGAGCGCCGGCGTCTCGACTCCCGCCGCGATGACCACCTGGTCAGCGGTCACCACGGCGCGCGTCGCGGTGTGCAGCCGCACTGTGTCGCCGTCGCGTTCGATGCCGGCGACAAGCTGCGCGCGCGGACGCACGCGTGCGGCAAGCAGCTTGACCGCCGCGGTCGCGTCGATCGCGCCGCCGCGCGCGTCAAGGAGCGCGGGCGCTCCGGCGGGGCGCAGCGGCGCGGCGAGTCGTAGCGCCCCGCCGTCCTCAGCAAATCGCGCCTGGGCACCGGCCGCCTCAAACGCGGCCGCGTGTGCTCGAGCCTCGTCACCGAGCACCACACAGCCGCCGC
>DASZOA010000336.1:0-10084 GCA_035551055.1 Solirubrobacteraceae bacterium | reverse complement strand
CCCGCGCCTCGCGCGCGGGCCGGGCTGCTCGGCATCGGCCTCGAGGCGTACTGGCCGCAGTTCCCCGGCCTGAAGGAGCGCATCGAGGGCTACGGGCGGCGCGTGGAGGAGCGCCTCGCGCAGCTCGGGGCCGACGTCGTGAGCGCCGGGCTGGTCGACACCGCCCCGCGGGCGCGCGAGGCCGGCGACCTGTTCGCCTCCTCACAGGTCGACGTCGTCTTCTGCCACGCCGTCACCTACGCGACGTCGAGCCAGGTGCTGCCGGCGCTGCAGGCGGCCGGCGTGCCGGTCGTGCTGCTCGGGCTGCAGCCGACGCCGACGCTCGACTACGCCAACACCGACACCGGCGAGTGGCTGGCCAACTGCGCCGCCTGCTGCGTGCCGGAGATCGCCGGGGCCTGCACGCGCGCCGGCATCGCCTACGACACCGTCGCGGGCACGATCGACGACGACGAGCGGGCCTGGTCGAAGATCGCCGCCTGGGTGCGCGCCGCGGGCGCCGCCCGCGCACTGCGCCGCTCGCGCCTGGGCTTCCTCGGGCACACGTATCCGGGGATGCTCGACATGTACACCGACTTCACCGCCGTGCACGCGCAGATCGGCGCGCACGTCGAGGTGCTCGAGATCGACGACCTCGCCGCCCGCACGGGCGCGGTGACCGACGACGAGATCGCCGCCAAGGAGGCCGAGATCCGCGCGATGTTCGCGTTCGCCGACCCCTCCGGCGATCCGATCGCGGGGCCGATCACCGACGAGCAGCTCGCGTGGTCCTCGCGCGTCGCGGCCGGCCTGGACCGGCTCGTCGCCGACTTCGACCTCGACGGCCTGACGTACTACTACCGCGGCGCCGGCGGCAACGAGGCCGAGCGGCTCGGCGCGGGCGTCATCGTCGGCAACTCGCTGCTCACCGCGCGCGGCGTCATCACCTCCGGCGAGGGCGACCTGAAGACGAACATCGCCCAGCTGCTGCTCGACCGGCTCGGCGCGGGCGGCTCGTTCACCGAGTTCTACGCCCTGGACTTCGAGGAGGACTTCGTGCTCATGGGCCACGACGGCCCGGGCCACGTCGCGATCGCCCAGGAGCGCCCGACGCTGCGCGCGCTGAAGCTCTACCACGGCAAGTCGGGCGGCGGTCTGAGCGTCGAGTTCAAGGTCCGCTACGGGCCGATCACGATCGTCGGCTGCACGCAGACCGCCGACGGCCGCCTGAAGCTCGTCGTCGCCGAGGGCGAGTCGGTCCCCGGCGACACGTTCCGGATCGGCAACACGAACTCGCGGCTGCGCTTCGAGGCGCCGCCGGCGGAGTTCTTCGAGGCCTGGTGCGCGGAGGGGCCGACCCACCACGTGGCGCTCGGCGTCGGCCACACGGGCACCGAGGTGCAGCGCGTCGCCGCGCTGCTCGGCCTGGAGTGCGCGAGGGTCGGTGGCTGACGATGGAGCGCGTCTGCTTCTGCCTGCAGGTGCGACCCGACCGGCTGGACGAGTACAAGCGCCGCCACCGCGAGGTCTGGCCGGAGATGCTCGACGCGCTGCGCGACGCCGGCTGGCGCAACTACTCGCTGTTCCTGCGCGACGACGGGCTACTCGTCGGCTACGTCGAGACCGAGGACTTCGAGGCCGCGCAGCGCGCGATGGCCTCCAAGGAGGTCAACGACCGCTGGCAGGCGGAGATGAGCGAGTTCTTCGGCGAGCGCGCGGATGAGTCGTTCCAGCGTTTGGAGCAGGTGTTCCACCTTGCCTGAGTACGCCGCCATCGACCTCGGCGCCGAGAGCGGCCGCGTCGTCGTCGGGCGGCTCGACGGCGAGCGCGTCGCGCTCGACCTCGTGCACCGCTTCCACAACCGCCCGCTGCGGCTGCCCGACGGCATGCACTGGAACCTCATGAGCCTCTTCGCCGAGTCGCTGACCGGCCTCGGGTTCGCGGGCCGCGTCGACGGCATCGGGATCGACGCCTGGGGCGTGGACTACGCGCTGCTCGACGGCTCGGACCGCGTGCTCGGGCTGCCGTTCCACTACCGCGACACCCGCACGCAGGGGATGATCGACCGCGCGCACGCCCGCGTCCCGCGCGGGGAGCTCTACGCGGTCGCGGGCATCCAGACGATCCCGATCAACACGGTCTTCCAGCTGCTCGCCGACGAGGGCACGCCCGCGCTCGCCGCGGCGCAGCGCATCGCGCTCGTCCCCGACCTCTTCGCGCTGTGGCTGACCGGCGTGCTCGCCAACGAGTCGACCGTCGCCTCGACGACCGGGCTGCTCGACGCGCGCACCGCCACGTGGGCGCGCGAGCTCATCGCCCGCCTCGGCCTGCCCGCCGCGCCATTCGCCGGCGACCCCGTCGAGCCCGGCGTCGTGCTCGCGCCCGTGCTCGCGCACCACGACCTCGGCGAGGCGCCGGTGCACACCGTCGCCGGGCACGACACGGCGTCCGCGTTCGCCGCGGCGCCGATCGAGGGCGCGAACGCCGCCGTCCTGTCGTCGGGCACCTGGTCGTTGCTTGGCCTGGAGCTCGACGAGCCGGTCCTCACCGCCCAGGCGGCCGCGTTCAACCTCACCAACGAGCGCGGCATCGAGGGGACGATCCGGCTGCTGCGCAACGTCATGGGCCTCTGGCTGCTGCAGGAGTGCCGGCGCCGGTGGGAGCCCTGCACGTACGAGGACCTCACGCGGCTGGCCGGCGAGGCGCGCGCCGACGTCCCGCTGTTCGACCCCGACGACGAGCGCTTCCTCGCGCCCGGCGACATGCCGGCGCGGATCGCCGCCGCCTGCCGCGCGACGGGCCAGGAGCCGCCGGCCGACCGCGGCGAGTTCGCGCGCTCGATCCTCGCCTCGCTGGCCTGCAAGTACCGCGTCGTGCTCGAGCAGCTCAAGGCCGTCAGCGGCCGCGAGGTCGACGTCGTCCACGTCATCGGCGGCGGCGCGCGCAACGCCCTGCTGTGCCAGCTCACCGCCGACGTGCTCGGCGTCCCGGTGCTCGCCGGCCCCGTCGAGGCGACCGCGCTGGGCAACGTGCTCGTGCAGGCGCGTGCGACGGGCGAGCTGGGCTCGTTCGCCGACCTGCGGGCGGTCGCCGCCGCCTCGGCCGAGCCCGTCGTCTACGAGCCGCGCGACGGCGCCGGCATCTTCGAACGCTTCGTGGAAAGGACCAGCAGTGAACCCGTCGCCTGAACAGGCCCTCGCGCAGCTCGAGATCGAGACCCCCTCGTGGGGGTACGGCGACTCGGGCACGCGCTTTGCCACCTTCCAGCAGCCCGGCCGCCCGCGCGACGTCTTCGAGCGCCTCGAGGACGCCGCCGAGGTCCACCGCCTGACCGGCTGCGCGCCCGCGGTCGCGCTGCACTTCCCGTGGGATCGCGTCGACGACCTCGGCGCCCTCCGCGACCACGCGTCGTCGCTCGGGCTGCGGATCGGGGCGGTCAACCCCAACCTCTTCCAGGACCCCGACTACAAGCTCGGCTCGATCACGCACACCGACGAGCGGATCCGCGCCAAGGCGCTCGCGCACCTGCTCGAGTGCGTGCAGATCGCGACCGAGCTCGGCTCGACGGCGCAGTCGCTGTGGTTCGCCGACGGCACGAACTACCCGGGCCAGGGCGACCTCATCGCGCGCCGCCGGCGGATGGTCGACGCGCTCGCCGAGGTCTACGCGGCGCTGCCCGACGAGCAGGAGATGCTCGTCGAGTACAAGCTCTTCGAGCCCGCCTTCTACGCCACCGACCTCGCCGACTGGGGCTCGGCGCTGCTCGTCTGCCAGAGGCTCGGCGAGCGCGCGCGTGTGCTCGTCGACCTCGGCCACCACGCGCACGGCGTCAACATCGAGCAGATCGTCGCGATCCTCGACGACGAGCGCCGGCTCGGCGGCTTTCACTTCAACAACCGCAAGTACGCCGACGACGACCTCATCGTCGGCTCGGTCAACCCGTTCGAGCTGTTCCTGATCTTCGTCGAGCTCGCCGCGCCGTCGCGCTCGCTGCCGCGGCTGACGATCGACCAGGCGCACAACGTCGAGCGCAAGGTCGAGGCGATGGTGCTCAGCGTCGTGAACATTCAGGAGGCCTACGCCAAGGCGCTGCTCGTGGACCGCGCCGCGCTGGCGGCGGCGCAGGCCTCGGGCGACGTGCTGGGCGCGCACGAGGCGCTGCTCGACGCCTACCGCAGCGACGTGCGGGCGCTCTGCGCGCGCGTCCGCGCCGCCGCCGGGGCGGCCGAGGACCCGATCGCCGCGCTGCGCGCGTCGGGCTACGTCGAGACGACGATCAACCAGCGAGGGGCCACCGAGGCGGTGGCCGGAGGGTGGGGACAGTGAGCACGACGCAGCAGATGATCGCCTTCGCCGAAGACCGCTGGCCGGCGGGCGGGGAGGTGCCCGACGACGCGCTCGGACAGGTCCTGCTCGCGTCGCACCTGCTCGGCTCCGACCGGGCGGTCGCGAACTTCGGTGGTGGCAACACGTCGGCGAAGGGCCGCGCGACCGATCACGTCGGCCGCGAGGTCGACGTCATGTGGGTCAAGGGCTCGGGGTCGGACCTCGCGACGATGGGGCCGCAGCACTTCACGCCGCTGCGGATGCAGGAGATGCTCCCGCTGCTCGAGCGCGACGAGATGAGCGACGAGGACATGGTCGCCCACCTCGCGCGCTGCCAGGTCGATCCGGCCGCGCCGCGGTCGTCGATCGAGACGCTGCTGCATGCGTTCGTCCCGGCGCCGCACGTGCACCACACGCACCCCGACGGGATCAACGTCCTTGCCGGGACGCTCGACGGCGAGCGCCTGGTGGCCGAGTGCTTCGGTGACGAGGCCGCGTGGATCCCGTACATCCGGCCCGGCTTCACGCTCGCCAAGCAGGTCGGCATGGCGGTGCGCGAGAACCCGGCGCTCAAGCTCGTCGTGCTCGCCAAGCACGGGCTCGTCGTCTGGGGCGACAGCGCCGAGGCGGCGTACCGGCGCACGATCGAGGTCATCAACCAGGCCGTCGAGTTCACCAACGCGCGCGCTGCCGGCCGGCCCCGCTTCGGCGGCTCGTCGGCCGACGCGGGGACGATCGGCGACGGCCGCCGCGCGGAGCTGCTGCGCGACATCCTGCCGGCCCTGCGCGGGGCGGTGTCGAGCGAACGCGCGAAGGTGCTCGTCGTCGACACGTCGGCGCGCGCGCTGGAGTTCGTCTCATCCGAGCAGGCGTCCGCGCTGACGGACGTGGGCGCGGCGTGCCCGGACCATCTCGTGCACACCAAGCGCGTGCCGCTGTGGATCCCGTTCGATCCCGCCGGCGAGGACGCCGCTGCCCTGCGCGCGCGGATCCGCGAAGCCGCGGCGCGCTATCGCGACGACTACCGCGCCTACGTCGAGTCCTACGCGGACGAGACGACGGTGCCCGCCGACCCCGACGCGCGCGTGGTGTTGATCCAGCACGTCGGGCTCGTCGGCATCGGCACCACGCCGAAGGCCTGCCGGCTGTCACGCGACCTGTACCACCGCGCGATCGAGGTCATGGCGGGCGCGCATGCGCTTGGCGGCTTCACGTCGCTGTCGGCGCAGGAGAGCTTCGCCGTCGAGTACTGGCCGCTGGAGCTCTACAAGCTCACGCAGGCGCCGCCGCCGGGCGAGCTGCAGGGCAAGGTCGCGCTGGTCACCGGCGCCGCCGGCGGCATCGGCCGAGCGATCGTCAGGTCCCTGGCCGGGGCGGGCGCCTGCGTCGTCGGGTTCGACCTCGACGCCGGCGGGGCCCGCGACGCCGTCGCAGCACTCGGCGAGGCGGGCGCCGCCCACGGGGGCGACGTGACGTCGGAGGACGCGGTCGCCCGCGCCTTCGACACCGCGGTGCTGGCGTTCGGCGGCGTGGACATCCTCATCTCCAATGCAGGCGTCGCGTCGAGCGCGCCGATCGAGGAGACGACGCTGCGCGAATGGGAGCGAAACCACGCGATCCTCGGCACCGGCTACTTCCTCGTCTCGCGTGAGGCCTTCCGCATCCTGCGCGAGCAGGACCTCGGTGGGTCGATCGTGTTCGTCGCCTCCAAGAACGCGCTCGTCGCGGGCAAGAACGCCGCCGCGTACTCGTCGGCGAAGGCCGCCGAGCTGCATCTCGGCCGCTGCCTGGCCGAGGAGGGCGGCGCCGCCGGCATCCGCGTCAACACCGTCAACCCCGACGCCGTGCTGCAGGGCTCGCGGATCTGGGGCTCGACGTGGCGCGCGGAGCGCGCGGCCGCGTACGGCATCGACCCCGACAAGCTCGAGGACCACTACCGGTCGCGCACGACCCTCCAGGTCAACATCTACCCGGAGGACATCGCGCAGTCGGTCCTGCACTTCGCCTCGGAGGCGCGGTCGGGGAAGAGCACCGGCAACGTGCTCAACGTCGATGGC
Organism: Solirubrobacteraceae bacterium; assembly: GCA_035551055.1. Taxonomy (GTDB): domain Bacteria; phylum Actinomycetota; class Thermoleophilia; order Solirubrobacterales; family Solirubrobacteraceae; genus CADCVQ01. The sequence goes on along the minus strand of DASZOA010000336.1, from coordinate 3,721 downwards.
GGCGTTCCCGCGGCCTACACCCGGTAGACCCGGCGCGGCCGTGCGGATCGCCCTCTTCGTCACCTGCTTCAACGACACGCTGTTCCCCGCGACCGGACGTGCCGTCGTCGAGCTGCTCGAGCGGCTCGGCCACACCGTCGAGTTCCCGCAGGACCAGACGTGCTGCGGGCAGATGCACGCGAACACCGGCTATCAGGAGGAGGCGATCGGGCTCGCGCGCCGCTTCGTGCGCGTGTTCGGCGACTGCGAGGTCGTCGTGTCGCCGTCGGCGTCGTGCGTCGCGATGGTGCGCGACCAGTACCCGCGGCTCGCGCAGCTCTCCGCCGAACCCGAGCTCGCCCGTGAGATCGCGGCGCTCCTGCCGCGCGTGTTCGAGCTGACGGAGCTGCTCGTCGACCGCCTCGGCATCGAGGACGTCGGCGCATCCTTTCCGCATCGCGTCACGTACCACCCGACGTGCCACTCGCTGCGGCTGCTCGAGGTGGGCGACCGCCCGCTGCGGCTCCTGCGCGCCGTGCGCGACATCGACCTCGTCGAGCTGCCCGACGCGCCTGTGTGCTGCGGCTTCGGCGGGACGTTCGCCGTCAAGAACGCCGACACGTCGAGCGCGATGCTCGCCGACAAGCTGCGCAACGTGGCCGCGACGAACGCCGAGGTCTGCGTGGCATCCGACAACTCCTGCCTCATCCACATCGGCGGCGGACTGCGGCGTCAGCGCGCCGGCGTGCGCACGATGCACCTCGCCGAGGTGCTGGCGAGCACACGATGAGCAAGGGTGGATTTCCCGCCGCCGCCAAGCTCGCGCTCGACGACGCCCAGATGCGGCGAAATGTCGGCAAGGCGACTGCGACGATCCGCGCCAAGCGCGCGACCGTCGTCCAAGAGCTACCCGACTGGCAGGAGCTGCGCGACGCCGGCGCCGCGATCAAGGCGCAGGCAATGGCACGGCTGCCCGAGCTGCTCGAAGGTTTGGAGGCGTCCGTCGCCGCCGCCGGCGGGACGGTGCACTGGGCGCGGGACGCCGCCGAGGCCAACGCGGTCGTGTCTCGCATCGTACGCGGCCACGACGCGCGCGAGGTGATCAAGGTCAAGTCGATGGCGACAGACGAGATCGGGCTCAACGAGGCGCTCGCGGGCGACGGGATCAGTGCGATCGAGACCGATCTCGCGGAGCTGATCCTGCAGCTGGGCGACGACAGCCCGTCGCACATCCTCGTTCCGGCGATCCACCGCAACCGCGCCGAGATCCGAGCGCTGTTCGAGCGCACGATCACGGGCGGCGAGGCGCTGACGAACGAGCCGGCAGCGCTGGCCGAGGCCGCGCGGCGATATCTGCGCGCGAAGTTCATGAACGTGCCGGTGGCGGTCAGCGGCGCGAACTTCGCGGTCGCCGAGACCGGCACCACGGTCGTCGTCGAGTCAGAGGGCAACGGGCGCTTCTGCACGACGCTGCCCGAGGTCCTCATCACCGTGATGGGAATCGAGAAGGTGATCCCGGAGTTCCGCGACCTCGAGGTGATGCTGCAGCTGCTGCCGCGCTCCTCGACGGGCGAGCGGATGAACCCGTACACGTCGCTGTGGACGGGCGTACACCCCGGCGACGGCCCGCGCGAGTTTCACCTCGTCCTGCTCGACAACGGACGCACACGCGTGCTGGCCGACGAGATCGGGCGCCAGGCACTGCACTGCATCCGCTGCTCGGCGTGCCTGAACGCGTGCCCGGTCTACTCGCGCACCGGCGGGCACGCCTACGAGTCGGTCTATCCCGGGCCCATCGGCGCGATCCTGACGCCGCAGATGCGGGGCCTCGGCAACGCGCCGACGCTGCCATGGGCGTCCTCCCTGTGCGGCGCGTGCTACGAGGTCTGCCCCGTGAAGATCGACATCCCGTCCGTGCTCGTGCACCTGCGCGGGCGCGTCGTACGCGAGGAGCATTCGCGGCTGGATCCCGAGCGGGCGGCGATGCGCCTCATGGCGGCCGTGTTCGCTTCGCGTCGGCGTTACGAGCGCGCGCAGCGCTTGGCGCGCCTGGGCCGCGGACCGGTCGCGAAGCTGCGCGGCGGCCCGCTGTCGGCGTGGACAGGCACGCGCGAACTGCCGGCGATCCCCGATCAGAGCTTCCGCGACTGGTGGCGCGAGCGGTCGTGACGGCCGGAGCCCGCGACGACGTGCTCGCCCGTGTGCGCGCGGCTCTTGGGGCGGCGTCGTCGTCGCCTACCGCGATCGAGATCCCGCGCGCCTACCGTCAGGCCGGCAGCGCCGCCGGCAGTGATCGCACCGCGGTGCTCGCAGTGTTCGCTGAGCGCGTGTCGGAGTACCGCGCGAGGGTGCACCGGGCATCCGAGGACGATCTCGAGCACGTCGTGGCGGGGCTGCTCGCAAGGCGCCGAGTCGCCGTCCCGCCGGCGGTGCCCTGTGGCGTGCGGGAGCTCGAGGTGCTACACGACGACCCGCCGCTGACGCCGCGCGACCTCGACGGCGTCGACGCCGTCCTCACCGGCTGCGCGCTCGCGATCGCGCAGACCGGCACGATCGTGCTCGACGGGTCTGACCTGTGCGGGCGACGCGCGTTGACGCTCGTGCCCGACCACCACGTCTGTGTGGTGCGCGCCGAGCAGATCGTCCTCGACGTGCCCGACGCGATCGCCGAGCTGCAGCGGATGGACGCAGCGCGCAAGCCGATCACGCTCATCTCGGGCCCATCGGCGACGTCGGACATCGAGCTGGAGCGTGTCGAAGGCGTCCACGGCCCGCGGACGCTCGACGTCGTCGTGGCCGGCGGCCGCGAACGGTGACAGCTCGTCGCGTCGCCCGGTGAGCCTTCGGGCCGATGGATTCGAACCTCTGACCTTCGGTCTCTGCACCCGTGAACATCCCGGTCGGGTGCCTGGTGCTACGCGACCGCATCGCGCCCATGCCGCCCAGCCGTCACGCCGGCCGGGCTGAACCAGGGCATGCCCGGGGCGCGACGCACCCCTGCGAACGCGATCGTGGTGGGGCGATGACCACCTCCACCGCCCGCAATGTCCTCGTGCCCGCGTCCGCTCTCGAAGCCGCGCGGCAGATCCTGCTCGAAACCGAGGCGACCCTGCCTTCGAATCGGGCGACCGATCGACCGACAGCGTCGCGCGTAGGGCTCGGGCTCCTCGTGGGCGTTGCCGTCGTCGCCGCCACCGTGTGGCTCGGGACGGGTCTTGCGTTCTAGGTCTACGCGACCAGCCGGGTCAGGGAGCAGACCATGGAGCACTCCAGGGCCTTCGACGGGCGCGACGTGCAGACGAGACGCGCACGCTTCGTCGTCACCTACTAGAGCGCCACCGGAAACGTCCATGCGCTCGCACAGGCGGTGGCCGACGGCGCCGAGGAGGCGGGCGCCGAGGTCCGCCGCCGCCACGTCGAGGAACTCGCCTCGGAGTTCCTCATCTCACAGAACCAGTACTGGGGCCGACACCACTCGATCGCCTCCGACGAGCCGGTCGCGACCCTCGACGACCTCGAGTGGTCCGACGGCGTCGCGTTTGGAACGCCGACGCGTTTCGGCAACGTCGCTGCACAGCTGAAGCAGTTCATCGACCAGGCAGGCCGCCTGTGGCAGGAAGGCAAGCTCGCCGACAAGGTCGCGACGTCGTTCACCTCGTCGCAGACCCCGCACGGCGGGCAGGAGTCGACGATCCTCGCGCTCAACACGACCCTCTACCACTGGGGGATGGTGATCGTGCCG
>DASZOA010000335.1:0-2840 GCA_035551055.1 Solirubrobacteraceae bacterium | reverse complement strand
GCTACGGATCGGCGCTCGGCTCGGCTCGTGGTCGGCCGGGCTGCTCGCCGCTGCGCTGGTGTTCACGAGCCCGCCGATCTTCGACACCGCGACGCGCCACCCCGGCGACATGGCCTTCGCCGCGCTCGTCGCGGCCGCCGTCGCGGCGGAGCTCGCGCGGCCGCGACGGGGTCCCGTGGTGCTCGCGCTGCTCGCGCTTGCCGGCCTGCTGCGCCCGGAGGCGTGGCTGCTGGCGGCTGTCTACTGGCTGTACCTGCTGCCGGGGCGGGCGTGGTCGGAGCGCCTGCGCCTGGGTGCGCTCGTCGCCTCCGCGCCGCTCGCGTGGATGGCGACGGACGCGCTGCTCACGGGCGACCCGCTGTACTCGGTCGACGCCACGCGCGGCTACACCGAAAAGGCGGCGGCGGCGGCCTCGCTCGCCGACGTCGGGAGCGCGATCGGCTCAGTCAGCGGCTGGCCGCTCGTGCTGGGTGCGCTCGCGGGGGCCGCGCTCGCGTGGCGCGACGGCCGTCGAGGCGTGGCGGTGCCGCTGGCCGCGGGCGCCGTCGCGCTGCTCGCCACCGTCGCGCCGTCGCTGCTCGGCGAAAGTCCGGTGCTGCGGCGCTACCTCGTCCTGCCGGGCGCCATGCTCGCCGCGCTGTTCGCGCTCTGCGCGCTCGGGTGGACGGGCGCGCGGGGCGCTGCTGTCGCCTGGCGCGCCGGCGGCCTGGCGCTCGCAGCGCTCGCCATCGTCGGGCTCGCGGGCGACCGCGTGCGGGTGTGGGACAGCCAGCGGCGCGCGCAGGAAGAGCGGGCCGCGCTCATCGACCACCTCGGGGACTGGGTGACCGCGCCCGCCCAGCACGCCTATCTGGCCTCGCCGGGGTGCCGTCCGATCGGCGTCCCGGCCGGTGTCTACCGGCCGTACCTGCGCTACTGGCTGGACGTGCCCGCGCGGGCCACCGCGGTCCACTTCCGCGGCCCGGCGCCCAAGGCGGGCACCGTGCTGATGCCGACGGCGGCCGACCGCTACCAGCGCCGCACGCTCGGGATCGCCGGCCGGACCACCCGGGCGGACGTCCTCGCCCGGCCGCAGTTCGCCGCGCGGTTTCGCCTCGTCGCCCGCTCGCCGCGGTGGGAGCTCTACGCCGGCCCCGCCTGCCGGCCCGCCGCCGCGCGCGCGATCCGCTCGTCGGCAGGGCGCAGCGAGCCGATCGGCGCCTCGAGGTTCGCCCAGCGGCCGCGCACGTGATTGCGGAAGCGCACGAGCACGAGCAGCGTCCTCAGCCCGTAGGCGACGCTCGCGCGAAACGAGACCGTCGAGGCCTCGTGGAAGTAGCGCGTCGGGATCGGGATCTCGACGACCCGCGCGCCGCGCTCGAGCAACTGCGCGAGGATCTCCTGGTCGAACACGAAGCCGTCGGCGTTGCGCAGGAACGCCACGCGGCGCAGGGCGTCCGCGGAGAAGGCGCGGTAGCCCGTGTGGTACTCGGAGAAGCGGGCGCCGAAGGCGCGGTTCTCCGCCCACGTGAGGGCGCGGTTGCCGAGCCACTTCCAGCGCGGCATCCCGCCGGCGACCGCGCGGTCCTCGAGCAGTCGCGAGCCCATGACGACGTCGGCGCGGCCCTCGAGGATCGGCCGGGCCATCTCGCCCACGAGCGCGGGGTCGTACTGGTTGTCGGCGTGCACCATGACGACGACGTCGGCGCCGTCCTGCAGCGTCCGCACATACGAGGTCTTCTGGTTGCCGCCGTAGCCCCGGTTCGCCGGGTGGCGCAGCACCTCGAGCCCCGCGCCGAGCGCGACCTCGACCGTCCGGTCCGAGCTCGCGTCGTCGACGAGCAGCGCCCGGTCGGCCACGGCCGGGTCGAGCCCCTCGGCCACCCGCGCGACGGTGGCCTCGGCGTTGTACGCGGGCAGGACGACGTGGACCTTCCGGCCGGCGCCGCGGTTGGGCACGCGCACGTGCGGGGGCGCCTCGGGGTGCAGCCGGTGCGCGAGCACGACGCGCTCGTCGCCGAGCGAGAGCGACAGCTCGCGGCCCGCCAGCAGCCGCTCGCGCGCGGCGAGCCGCGCGAGCGGCCCGGCGAGCGCACCGGCGCGTTCGGCGAGCCCGGCCACCCACCGCCCGGCGGTGAACGATCGCACGAGCGGCACGTCGGTGGAGATCACGAGCCCGCGGGAGGCCAGCAGCTCGAGGACCGTGCGACGCGGCAGCAGGCAGGTATGGGCGGGCAGGTAGCCCCACCACCGCCGGCCGGCGAGGCGCGCGGCCGGCGACGACGGGTCGGGCGTGACCACGCACAGCACGCCGCCGTCGGCGAGCACCCCGCAGCAGGCGTCGATCGCCTCGACCGGGTCTTCGAGGTGCTCGAGCACGTCGGCGAGGACGATCACGTCGAACGGCTCGCCCGCCTGCGGCAAGAACTCCTCGAGCGGGACGTCGAGGACGGTCAGGCCGAGCTCCTCGCGCGCATGCCGGACCGCGCCGGCGGCCAGCTCGAGCCCGAGCACGTCGTAGCCGCGCGCCCGCGCCTCGGCGAGCAGCACGCCGTGCCCGCAGCCGACGTCGAGCAGACGCCCGCGCGGGACGTGCCGGCCGATGAGGTCGAGCAGACGGGCGGCGGTCCGCCGCCGGCCGGCCTCCTCGGCGAGGTAGTCGCCGTCCTCCATCGCCCGGTAGAGCGAGTGCAGCTCGCTCCCGCCGGGCAGCGAGGGTTGCTGGACGGTGCCGCAGCGCCGGCACTCGTAGAGGTCGCCGTGCTCGCCCGGGCGGTGGCGGCTCGGGGCGAAGCGGGCGGCGCTCGGCGGCGCGTCGCTGCCGCGGTAGCGGAGGAACAGCGGCCCGCGGCAGACGCCGC
>DASZOA010000334.1:0-3251 GCA_035551055.1 Solirubrobacteraceae bacterium | reverse complement strand
CCGCGCGACAGGTCATCGCGGCGCTCGCGCAGAGCGCTCCGCGGGCCGGCATCCTCGTCGTCTGCCACCACTGCACCGACGCCGCGCGTGAGCTTGGAGCCCTGCCGAAATGGGGCTGGACGCACGACCTCCGCGAGGGCGCCGAGCGCGCCTACCGGGAGGGCAACCCGCTGTCCCCGCGCGCGCTGCGCGCACTGCGCCGGCCGCCGCGGCAACGCGCGGCCAGCCCCCGGTTCAGGCGCTGAGCAGACCGCGCCGCGCCTGCAGGAGGTCGTCGATCGCCCGTCGCGCCGCCGCGGCCCACGAATCCCGCTGTGCCGGATCGGCCGTGAGCGTCGTCCACGGGATCTCGTTGAGCTCGCAGGTACGGCGGACCGTCCGCGCGCCCGCACGAAGCGTCGCCGCGTCGACCGTTCCCGCCGCCTCGTAGACGACGCCGCGCACCGTCGTGTCGATCGTCCTGGCGAGCATCATCTCCAGGCGCGGTCCGTGCAGCGCCGCGACCTGCTCCGCCGTCCCGGCGGCGGTGCCGAGCGCCCAGACGAGGACCGTGACCCCCTCCAGCGCGTAGCGCAGCGTGCCGACGACGTCGGGGTCGCCGATCCAGCACTCCGCCCCGGTCCGCTCGATCCGCGCCCGCTTGCGCTCCTCGCGCGTGACCGCGCGGACGGCGTGGCCGTCGGCGACGAGGCGCTCGGCGAGCGCGAGGCCGCGGCAGCCGCCGCCGATCAGGAGCACGCGCATGGTCGCCCACGCTAGCGTGCGGCGCGCGATGGACTTCGACCTCTCCGACGAGCAGCCGGTCGTCCGCGACGCCGCGCGGCGCGACCTCACGAACGGGCGCGGGCGAGCGTTCCATCCTTCGTGACCCGCGTCCGGCTGCCCCCCTTCCAGCGCTTCCTCGACGCCCACCACGACGACGTGGCGCGCTTCCTCGTCGCCTCGGTGGGCCGCCACGACGCCGACGACGCCTTCCAGGAGACGTTCCTGGCGGCGCTGCGCGCCTACCCGCGCCTGCGCCCGGACTCCAATCTGCGCGCCTGGGTGCTGACGATCGCGCACCGCAAGGCCCTCGACGTGCACCGCGCACGCAGGCGCAACCCCGTCCCCGTCGCGCAGGTGGCCGAGCGGGCGGCCGCCGCGGCGCCGGACGGACCGGCCGACCACTGGGAGCGCGTGCGCGCGCTGCCCGCCCGCCAGCGCGAGGTGCTCACGCTGCGCTACGCCGCCGACCTCACCCACGCCGAGATCGCCCGCGCGCTCGGCTGCAGCGAGCAGGCCGCGCGGCGCGCCGCCGCCGACGGCCTGAAGACCCTGCGAAAGGAGCTCTCCGATGTCCCTGTCACCGCCTGACCTGCGCCCCGGCGAGGCCGCCGCACTCGCCGCCCGCACCGCCGCCCGCGCCGCCGACGAGGGCGTTGCCGAGATCGCGTACACGCGCGTCGACAGCCCGCTCGGCGCGCTCGTCGCCTTCGCCACGGCGCGCGGCGTCGCGCGGATCGGCTACGAGCTCGAGGACGGCGGCCTGGACGACATCCTCGACGACGTCGCGCTGCGCCTGTCGCCGGCGATCGTCGAGGCGCCCCGCCGCCTGGACCCGCTCCGGCGCGAGCTCGACGAGTACTTCGAAGGCCGCCGACGGGACTTCGAGATCGACGTCGACTGGGCGCTGACCGGCGGCGGGTTTCGCCGGCGGGTGCTGCAGGAGTGCGCGCGGATCCCGTTCGGCGCGACGAGCACGTACCGCGAGATCGCCGGCGCCGCGGGCTCCCCGAAGGCGTTTCGCGCGGCCGGCAACGCGCTGGGATCCAACCCGCTTCCGATCGTCGTCCCGTGCCACCGGGTGCTCGCCAGCGGCGGCGGCCTCGGCGGCTACACCGGCGGGCTGGAGCGCAAGCGCACGCTGCTGACGATCGAGGGCGGGATGCTGGCGGTCTGAGCGACGAAGCGGGCCGCGCGCTGCCAGCAGGCAGAGGCCCGCGAGCAGCGCGGAGGCGGCAGAGCGTCGCGCGATCTGGATGATCGCTCGAGCATGGTCTTTCCCTCGAGCGACCGCTGCCGCGCGGTCACGGCCGGGCCGCTCGGCCGTCGTGACAAGTCCACGCTCTGTCGTGGGGAGGCGCCCCCGCGTCGCTCGTCGCCGAGAAGCGTGGATGGCGCCGGTGCGGGGGTTGTGGACGAAGCGTCCGCGTGGTGGACGCAACGTCCAGACCCCCCGGCACGTACTCGGCGGCCCCCGCGACTGACCTGCGCACCCCCGGGCGACGGGCGGTGGCGCGGAGACGACCGACGACTCGGTCGCCGCTGCGCGAACGCGACTACTGTGTCGGGCATGACCGTCGATCCCAACCAGCACGACGTCTTCGTCCTGCGCCAGAAGATCAAGCTCGTCATCAACCAGTACGAGTTCTTCCTGCCCGACGGCGACCGGCCGGGCGAGCCGATCTGCTTCGTCGAGCAGAAGCGCTTCAAGTTCAAGGAGGACATCCGTTTCTACCTCGACGAGGGCAAGACGCACGAGCTGCTGCGCATCAAGGCGCGCCAGCGCTTCGACCCGCGCGCGACGTACGACATCACCGACGAGTCGGGGGCGAAGATCGGCGAGATCCAGAAGGTCTTCGGGGCCAGCCTGCTGCGCTCGACGTTCCGGATCAACGACGCCGCCGGCAACGAGCTGTTCACCTCGACCGAGAAGAGCCTCGGCGTGGCGCTGTTCCGGCGCGCCGTCGGCTTCATCCCCTACGTCGAGAACGTCGCCAACTGGCTGCCGATCCCCTACCACTTCGTCTTCAAGCGCGGCGATGAGCTGCTCGGCGAGAACGCCCGCCGGATCGGCAAGCTGCGCGACATCTACACGATCGACATGACCCCCGACTCCGCGCGCACCGTCGATCGCCGCCTCGTCCTGGCGCTGGCCGTCGGCCAGGACGCGCTGCAGGCTCGCTAGGCTCGACGTCGTGGACAGCTCCCGCTCTGCGGCCTACGGCCGCGTCGTCCAGACCGTCGCCGAGACCGGCGCGATCGAGTTGAGCGCCGAGGAGCGCCAGACGATCCGCACGGCCGCGGACGCGCTGCTGTTCGACGGCGACGGCTACGACGAGCTGGCCGCGGTCGAGGACCTCGCCCAGCACCTCGTCGACGACGGCCGCTGGCCGGCCGACCGCGCCCGGCGGCTCGTCGACGACGTCGCCGCCTGCGGCCCGCCCGCCGGCGTGCGGTAGCGCCGGGTCGCGAACGCCCGTCCGGCGGGC
>DASZOA010000333.1:0-3074 GCA_035551055.1 Solirubrobacteraceae bacterium | reverse complement strand
CGCCCCACGCTGCGCAAGGGCGCCTCAGCCGGCGCTGCCGGCCGGCGCGGGCTCCGTGCTCCCAGCCTGACGACCCGTCGCGACCAAGCCGCCGCGCCGGCCCACCGCCCGCGCGGCGATCGCCCGCAGAGCGCGCGCCTCCCCGGAGTCCCGACCGGCGGCGAAGCGGCTTCGGACGGGATCTCTGCCCGTCAGCACGGCGTAGAAGACCGAGGCCGTCAGATAGGAGCCCGCTCGACTCGGCCGGATGCCGTCCCAGGCCCAGAGATCGATGCCGGGCTGCTCCGCCGCCGCGGCCGCCCACGCCGGGCCGACCGGTGCGAGCAGGCCGCCCAACATCGCGCCGAGCTGCACGTGCGCGCTGCTCAGCCGCCCCGACATCGCGGCGAACGTGTCGCCGGGCGGCGCGTCGCGGTCGCCGTCCTCGTAGCCCCAGCCGACAAAGAGGACGGTGCGGGCGCCGGCTGCTCGCGCCAGCGCGTCGAGCCTGGCCGCGGCGGGAGCCGTCCGGGCAGCCAGCCCGTCCGGTCGCGACGCGACCTGGCTGTGCTCCTGGAGCACGACGTAGTGCCAGCGCTCGTTCGCCAGCAGCTTCTCCAGCCGGTCCTCGCGCGCGGCGCGCTCGAGCGTCGAGCCCCGGCGCGCGTACTGCACCGCGAAGATCCGCGGCGCGCCGGGATCGCCCTCGGCGAGCTCGCGCAGCATGGTGATCATCGAGTTGTGGGAGGTCTGGGCGTTGCCGACGAACAGCACCCGCAGCCCCGGCCGATCGCTTCGCACGAGCTCGAGATCGCCGCTGACCGGGCCGGGCCGCAGGAACGCGACGTAGACGAGCTGTGCCACCAGCAGTCCGGCCAGCACGCGCGCGCTCAGCTTCGCCGCGCGGCGACGCCGTCTACCGCCCACGGTCGGCGGGAGGATGGTGAAGGGTCGGCTGCATGCGCTGGCTCGCGGGGCATCGTCCCAGCCGCCGCGCGCGTGCGAGCCCGACCTTCGGGGAGTCCTTCGAGGTGGACCATCGCGCCGGCCGTCGCCGCCGCGACGCGTGACGGGGCGCCATCGCGCCGGGCCGGCTGCAAGCGCCCGCGGGGATGCTGCCGCCCCCCGCGCGGGTCGAGGCACGGCGTGGTGGCGAAAGCGTCCAGATGATGGACGCAATGTGCACCACCCCCGCCGACGCCGGGCACGAGGCGCGAGCGCACGAGTCAGGAGAATCGCGCACGCCGCCGCCGCCCGCCGGAGTGGTGCTCGATCGTGAGCGCGCAGCGGGCGCGCGGCGCCGCTGTCGAGCGGTGGCTCGCGCCCAGGCCTATGCGGCGGCGTCGTCGGCCAGCGCGTCGGCGGGCACCACGTAGTAGCGCTGGGGCTCTGAGATCGGCAGCTTCGAGTAGGCGCTGCGCATCGCCGCCGGCACCGTCCGGTCCAGCCGCCCGCCGTGCGCCTTGACCCACGCCAGCACCGTGTCGGGATCGCCGCCGGCCTCGACGACCTTGCGCTCGAGGATCGCGACCTCGCCGGGCTGCGCCCAGAACGCCTGCGGCGGCAGGCTTGCGAGCAGCATGCGGATCTCGTCGCCGTCCGTCGGCTCGCCCCGCGAGCGCCCCGGCTGCCACAGCGGCTCGTCGCCGTCGTTGGCGCCGCGGCTGAGGATGAACAGCAGGTCCGACAGGCGGTTGAGGTAGCGGACCACCTCGGGGTTGGCGTCCTCGACGAGCAGCGTGCGGCGCTCCGCGCGGCGGCAGACCGTGCGGCAGACGTGCAGCTGCGCGGCGGCGGGGTTGCCGCCCGGCAGGACGAAGGACTTCAGCGGCTGGAGCGTCGCGTTGACCTCGTCGCAGGCGCCCTCGAGCCACGTCACCTGGTCGGCGCCGACGCGCAGGCGCTCGCCCTGCTTCGTGGGCGGGGCGTCGGCCGGCACGGAGAGGTCCGCGCCGACGTCGAAGAGGTCGTTCTGCACGCGGCGCAGCCAGCCGGCGTACCGCTCGGGGAGGCCCTGCACGGTGAGGGCGACGCCGATCTGGGCGTTGAGCTCGTCGACGTCGCCGTAGGCCTCGATCCGCGGATGGGTCTTGGGCACGCGGCTCATGTCGCCGAGGTGCGTCTCGCCGCCGTCGCCGAGCTTCGTGTAGATCCGGGTGAGGTTCACCGTCATGGCGCAGCTCAACGCTACCGTGCCGGGGATGTCGCGCCCACCCGCCGTCGGTCTGCTGCTCGTCCTCGCCGCGACGGCGCTCGCCGGCTGCGGTGCATCGGCGGGCGCGGGCGGCGACGAGATCTCGCTCACGGTCACGCGCGACTACGGCCGCACGCCGGTGGCCGCGCTCGACCGCGAGCCGGTGCCCGCGCCCGCGCTGGAGCGGATCCTGCGCCGCTACGTGACACCGCGCGGCGCGGAGAGCCTGTTCGTCAACGGAATCCGGGCCGCCGCCGGAGCGCAGGCCCGCGTCCACGGCGGCGACCGCGTCTGGCTCGACCAGCACCCGCCCGGCGTGGCGCCGCAGATCCCCGCCGTCGTGGGCTCGTTTCCCGAGCCGTTCGTGCACGGGACCGACGGCAAGCGGCTGCCGGTCCGGATCGAGTGCGCGCAGCCGCGCGGCGCCTCCTGCGCCGCCGTCGCCGACAAGCTCGTCGGCCTCGGCGTCGTCGCCGGGCGCAGCGTGCTCGGCCGCAGCGCCGCGGACGACACGCTGCGCATCCTCGTCGCTCCGTGGAAGCGCCTGCGCGGCCGCGAGCTCGAGACCGACAGCCTGGACCGCGGCCCGCGCTCGAGCGGCGTGTATGCCCGCTTCGACGCCGACGGCGAGCGGCTGCACGTGCTCGACGCCGCCGGCCGCGTCGCCAGGACGCTCGGCGCCGGGACGGGGCTCATCGCGGCCACCCGCGAGCGCGAGCGCCGGCCGGTGTGGTTCGTGACCGGCACCGACGACGCCGGTGTGGCGGCCGCCGCGCGGGCGCTGGACGAGTCCGCGCTCAACGACCGGTTCGCGCTGGCGATCTCCGACGACCTCCCGGTCGCCGTCCCGCAGCCGCGACCGGCCGCCGATCCGGCGATCAGATAGGTTCTCCGCCGCATG
>DASZOA010000332.1:0-2689 GCA_035551055.1 Solirubrobacteraceae bacterium | reverse complement strand
GGCGCTCGAGGGTGCCGTAGAGGCCCAGCTCGGAGCCCAGGTAGACGGAGAAGAGCTAGAGCGCGCCGACGGTGGCGCCGAACAGGCGCTCGACCAGGGCGTCGCTGCGGTCGGTGGGGATGGTGGTCACGGGAATCTCCTCGGTGCGGGTGGACGACCGACACGATCGCGCCGCGAGGGCCCGCGCGGTATGGGCGATGACGCGTACCGCGCCACGCATCGCGGGGCGCGCCGGTCGCCGCGGCGCCGTCAGCGGCTCAGCGGCGAGGCGTCGCGTGCTCGTGGGCGAGCAGGCGCACGACGCCGGTGCGCGATGTCAGCCCGAGCTTTCCGAGCACGCTCGAGACGTGCTTCTCGACGGTGCGCTCCGAGAGCTTCAGCCGCGCGGCGATCTGGGCGTTCGTGCAGCCGTCGGCCACGAGCGCGGCGACCTCACGCTCGCGCGGGCTCAGGGCCGCCGCGCGATCGTCGCCCGATCCCGCCGCCGGCTGCGGGTGGCGCGCACGCGGTCGCTCGCCGAGCCGTCGCAGTGCGCGCAGCGCCTCGTCGCGGTAGCCCCAGGCCCCGCGGGCCTCGAGCTCGGCCGCCGCGCGACGCAGCTCGCGGCGCGCGTCGTCCACCCGACCGCACCGTCCCAGGGCCTCGCCCGCGAGCGTGCGGCAGCGACCGGACCACAGCGGCGCCGGGCTCTGCTCGGCGGCAGTCGCTCCGGCCAGCGCCACGCTCGCGGCCTGCGCCGGGGCGTCGCGGGCGATGAGCACCGCGGCGCGCGCCCGGGCGATGATGGCGCCGAACACGCCCGTTCGGCGCCCGCCGCCTTCGGCAGGCGCGCGCGCGGCCAACGCTTCGGCCTCCTCCACCCGCCCCAGGGCGAGCAGCACCCGCACGAGCACGTCGAGCGCTCGCAGCCGGTCGAGCGTCCACAGGCCCGGGTTGACCCCTCCGAAGGTCTCGAGCACCTCGAGCGCGGCCCGTGGATCGCCCAGCGCCAGGCGCGCGTCGGCGACGGTCCATCCCACCTGCGACCAGGGAACCACGCCGGCGAGCCGCCAGCCGGTCTCGGCGTGCTCGAGCGCGGTCTCCGCCTCCCCGCGCGCCAGCGCGATCCAGGCGGTGACGAGCGCCGCCCAGTATGCGAGGTGGTCGTTGCCCGAGACGAGCGCGCTCTCGAGCGCCTCGTCGACGTCCTCCTCGGCGACGTCGAGGCGCCCGACCTCCGATCTGACGAAGCCGCGCAGGCCGAGGAACGAGGGAGCCAACAGGCCCTGACCGGTCCGGCGCGCCAGCGCGAGGCCGCGTTCGGCGGCGGCCCCGGCGGACGCGTGATCGCCGGTGAACAGATGCGCGACGCCCAGCCAGAACAGCATCTGCAGGCGCTGCGCGGCGCGCTCGTCGGGGAGCGCGCGGACGAGCGCGGCCGCCGCTGCGATCTTGCGGTCCACCGCCGCCAGTGCAGCGGCGTCGTCGCGGCGCAGGCGGCAGTGGGCCGCGTCGGCCTCGGTGACGGCGGCCTCGGCCTCGAGCACCGGGTCGCCCGCGGCCCGCGCGGCCACGCGGGCCTCCCCGGCCAGTCGCTCGGCGGCCTCGTGGTCGGCGCAGTCCCGGCGCTCTCGGGCCATCGCGAACGTGAGCGCCGCACTCACCGCCGACACGCCGCCGGCGAGCGCCTCGCGCTCTGCCTGCAGCAGGCGGCGCGCCGCCTCGCGGTCGTGCAGCCACAGCGCCTCGAGGTCGGCCACCGCTTCGACCACCTTCACGCGCCGCGCCTCGGCATCGCGCGGGAGCGCGGCGAGCACGCGCCGCAGGACGTCTCGCGCCTCGCCGGGACGCCCCGCCGAGGCGAGCACCGCACCGTGCGTCTCGAGCAGCGCCAGGCGCCGCTCGGCGTGCTCGGGGGTCGCCGGCAGCAGGCGCAGAGCCGCTTCGTACCAGCCGGCGGCTGTCGCCGGCGCGACCGGGGCGACCTCCTCGGCCGCGGCGACGAGCAGGTCGGCCGCGCCAAGGTCGCCCGGACGGGCGGCGCGCTCGACGTGGTGCGCGCGCTCGGCCGGCGTCGCGCCGCGCGCCTCGAGCGCCGCGGCGGCCCGGGCGTGCGCCGCCAGCCGCCAGCCCGCCCCCGCCCCCTCGTAGACGGCGCGCCGCACGAGCGGGTGGCGGAAGCGAAACCGGCGCGGCTCGCTCGTCGGTCGCACGAGCTCCACCGCCGACAGCTCGTCGAGGCCGGTGAGCGCGACCGCCTCCTCGACGCCGGCCGCGACGGCGGCCAGCCCGGGCTCGAACGGGTCGCCTGCCACCGCCGCGCCCTCGACGACGAGCCGCGCCGTGGCGGGAAGGCCGTCGAGCTCGCGCGCCAGCGCCGCCTGCACGGCGCGCGGCACGCCCGGCAGCCGCGCCTCGCCGCCGGCAGCGGTATGCGGGCCGGCGGTGCGGGCCAGCTCCTGCAGGTAGAACGGGTTGCCGCCGCTCTCCCGGTACAGGCGCTCGCGCGCGCCGCGCCGCGCGCCGCCGAGCAGCTGCGCGGCGGCCTCCGGCGCCAGCGGGCCCAGCTCGAGGACCTCCCCGACGCCGTTCTGCGCCGCCGCGGCCAGCGCGGCCTCGAGCTGCGGCGCTCGCCCGGCTCTCGTCGCCAGCCCCAGGAGCACCGGGGCACGCGGCTGCCGGTGCAGCAGCAGCGCCAGCACGTCGGTCG
>DASZOA010000331.1:0-4115 GCA_035551055.1 Solirubrobacteraceae bacterium | reverse complement strand
GCTGATCGTCGAGCTCGACGGCTCGGAGGCCGAGTGCGAGGCGCGCTTCGACGAGGTCGTCGAGATCTGCGAGCGCAACGGCGCGACGAACATCCGGATCGCCCGCGACGACGCCGACCGCGCGGCGATCTGGAAGATGCGCAAGGCCGCATTCGCGTCGATGGGTCGGGTCGCCCGCAGCTACTACGTGCAGGACGGCGTCATCCCGCGCACGAAGCTGCCCGAGGTGCTCGAGAAGATCACGGCGCTCGCCGAGGAGTACGGGATGCGCGTCGGCAACGTCTTCCACGCGGGCGACGGCAACCTGCACCCGCTCGTCTGCTACGACGGCGACGAGGAGGCCGAGCGCGCCGAGGAGCTGTCGGGCAAGATCCTCGACGTCTGCATCGAGGTCGGCGGGTCGATCACCGGGGAGCACGGCATCGGGGTCGACAAGAAGCGCCACATGCCGCGGATGTTCGACGAGCCCGACCTCGCCGCCTTTCAGCACCTGCGATGCGCCTTCGACCCGCGCGGGCTGGCGAACCCGGGCAAGGTCATGCCGACGCCGCGGCTCTGCGGCGAGGTGCCCGGCCCGTACCGCGCCCATCCGCTCGAGCGAGCCGGCGTCGCGGAGCGGTTTTGAGCGCGCAGACGGTACCCGCGCACACGCCGGAGACGGCGCAGGAGGCGGCGGGGCTGCTGCGCGACTGCGCGGGCGAGGGCGCCGCGGTGCGGATCGCCGGTGCGGGCACGAAGAGGTGGGGCGGCCCGGGGGCCGGCTGCGCCGTCGAGCTGCGCACGACCGCGCTCGACGCGCTCGTCGAGCACAACCGGGGCGACTTCACCGCGGTGCTCCAGCCGGGGGCGCCGCTGCGCGAGCTCGAGGAGGCGTTCGCGGACGCAAACCAGATGCTCGCGCTCGACCCGCCGCGCGGCGACGGCGACGCGGCGACGATCGGCGGCGTCGTCGCGACCGCCGACTCCGGGCCGCTGCGCCACCGCTACGGCGCGCCGCGCGACCTCGTGCTCGGGATCACGGCGGCGCTGCCCGACGGCTCGCTCGCGCGCGCGGGCGGCAAGGTCATCAAGAACGTCGCCGGCTATGACCTCGCCAAGCTCTTCTGCGGCTCGTTCGGCACGCTCGGCCTGATCACCGAGATCGCGGTGCGGCTGCACCCGCGCCCACCGGACCTTGCGACCGCGCGCGCGACGACCGATGACCCGGGGCTGCTGCAGCGCGCGGCGCTGGAGCTCGCGGCCAGCTCGCTCGAGGCGCAGTCGCTCGACGTGCGCTGGGAGGAGCAGACGGGCAGCGTGCTCGCGCGCTTCGCCGGCGTCGCGGCGAGCGCGCAGGCGGCGGCCGCGCAGCGGCTGCTGGAGGGCGTCGGCGTCGACGCCGCCGTCAGCGAGGACGACGAGGAGCTGTGGGCGCGCCAGCGCGCCGCGCAGCGCGCCGACGACGGGGGCGCCGTCGTGCGCGTGTCGGGGCTTCCCACGCGGATCGCCGACGCCTGCGCCGCCGCGCAGGTCGCGGGCGCGACGCTCGTCGGCCGCGCTGCGCTCGGGACCTTCTGGATCGCGCTTGCGCCGGCCGCGCCGGGCGAGCTGGTCACCGCGATCGCGGGCCTGCGCAACGTGCTCTCGCCGTCGCCCTGCGTCGTGCTCGACGCGCCCGAGTACGTGCGCGCGCACCTCGATCCGTGGGCTCACGGCGAGGACGCCTCGCTCGTGCTCATGCGCCGCGTCAAGGACCGCTTCGACCCGGCGCGGACCTGCAACCCCGGCATCTTCGTCGGGGGGATCTAGACTGGTCGAGATGCCCGCGTTCGACAGCCACAAGCCGCCCGAGGTCGACCTCATCGAGGACTGCGTGCACTGCGGCTTCTGCCTGCCGACGTGCCCGACCTACGTGCTGTGGAACGAGGAGATGGACTCGCCGCGCGGCCGGATCGTGCTCATGGACGAGGGCCTCCAGGAGGGCAGCGAGCTGTCGGACACGATGGTCGGGCACTTCGACAACTGCCTGGGCTGCATGGCCTGCGTCACCGCCTGCCCGTCGGGCGTGCGCTACGACCTGCTCATCGAGGACACGCGCCAGCAGGTCGAGCGCCGCCACGCGCGCACGCTGGGCGAGCGGCTGCTGCGCCGCGCGCTGTTCGCCTCGTTTCCCCATCCGGGCCGCCTGCGCGCGACGATCCCGCTGATCGTCGCCTTCCGCCGCTCGGGCATGGCGCGGCGCGCGCAGCGCTGGCGGCTCGCCAACCGGCTGCCGCTGCTGCGCACGCTGACCGAGCTCACGCCGCCCGTGCGACTGCGCGACACGCTTCACCGGCTGCCGGCGGTGACGCCCGCCGCCGGCGAGAAGCGCGGCACCGTCGGGTTCCTGCAGGGCTGCGTGCAGCGCGCGTACTTCGGCGACGTCAACGCCGCGACGGTCGCCGTGCTCGCCGCCGAGGGCTTCGAGGTCCATGCACCGCGCGCGCCGCGCTGCTGCGGCGCGCTCGGGCTGCACGCCGGCCAGGAGGAGGACTCGCTGCCGCTGGCGAAGGCGACGATCGAGGCCTTCGAGGGCTTCGACCACGTCGTCATCAACGCCGCCGGCTGCGGGTCGGCGATCAAGGACTACGGGCACCTGCTGCGCGACGATCCGCAGTGGGCGCAGCGCGCCGAGCGGCTGGCGGCGCGCGCGCGCGACGTGCACGAGCTGCTGGCGGAGGTCGCGCCGCGCGCCAAGCGCCACCCCGTGGAGCTGAAGGTCGCCTACCACGACGCGTGTCATCTCGCGCACGCCCAGCAGGTCCGCTCGCAGCCGCGCCAGCTGCTGCGCTCGATTCCGGGCCTGGAGCTCGTCGAGCCCGACGAATGGGAGATCTGCTGCGGCTCGGCCGGGATCTACAACCTCACGCGCCCCGAGCCGGCGCGCGAGCTGGGCGAGCGCAAGGTGGACAACCTGCTCGCCACGGAGGCCGAGGCGATCGCCGCCGCCAACCCCGGCTGCACGTTGCAGATCAACGCGCACCTCGAGCGCAAGGGCCGCCCGCTGCCGCTGCTGCACCCGATGGAGCTGCTGGCGCGCTCGATCCAGGGCGGGACGGCGCGCCGGCGCCGACCGCGTCTGCCGCGCCTGCGGTGACGCCCGCGGCCGCGGTCTTCCTCAAGGCGCACGGAACGGGTATCGCGCCGCTGGCCGACCACTGGCTGGCGGCCGGCAGCCGGCTCGTCTCGCCCGGGCGCAGCGGCTTTCCGCGCCGCCCGCGGATGGCGCCCGCCGACCGCCTCGTGCTCTACGCCTCGGGCTGGAGGTGCATCTTCGGCGTCGCGGAGGTGGTCAGCGAGCCGGAGGTCGTCGACGGGTCGCCGCCGCGCTGGCCGTGGTCGGTCGCCGTCGAGCTGCTCGTCGTCGTCCCGGTGCTGTCCAACGCGCCGCCGGTCGAGGCGATCGGCGTCGCCCCGCGCTCGATGACCCAGCACAGCCACATCCGCCTGCAGGCGCGCCACCTCGAGCTCGCGCTCGAGGCGCTGGCGGGGGTGGGGCGCTGAGGCGACGGCGCTCAAGGGTAGGCGGCCTTCGGCGCGCGGTCCTCCGACAGCGACTCGCGCCGCGCGACGAGCGCCTCGATGGCGTCGGCGAGGTGCTCGCGGTCGATGTTGTAGTCGCCGCGGGCGACGCGGATGCGGTGCGCCTCGAGCAGCACGTCGACGTGGGTGTGGCCGGCCGGCGGCTCGAAGCGGTAGGAGGCCAGCTCGATCAGCAGCCCGAGCGGATCCTCGAAGTAGATCGAGTCCATGAAGCCGCGGTCCTTGACGGCGCTGTGCGCGATGCCGCGCTCGTCGAGGCGCTCGACGGTCTGCGCGAACGTCGCCTGCGAGACCGCGAACGCGAGGTGGTGCACGCAGCCGGGGTCGGTCGGCGTGCGCTCGGGGTCCGGCGTGCGCTCCTCGTCGGTGAAGACCGTGACGAGCCGCCCGTCGCCCGGATCGAAGTACAGGTGGCTCTCGGACGCGTTGTCGAGGTTGGGCTGCTCGAAGACGAACGGCATCCCCAGCACGCCCTCCCAGAAGTCGATCGAGGTCTGCCGGTCGGCGCCGACGATCGTGATGTGATGAACACCCTGGCTCTGGAGCTTGCGCAT
>DASZOA010000330.1:0-4082 GCA_035551055.1 Solirubrobacteraceae bacterium | reverse complement strand
TCCCGAGGAGCGATAGATGAGAATCCGAGCAGTCCCCCGAAGCGCGGTGGGCGGTGCGGTCAAGCTCGCTCGCCTGCCGCTCGACATCGCCGTGTCGCTGCTGCCCGGCAACGGCAGCGGCGCGCGCCCGGCGGCGAGCATAGCCGTCGACCGCTGGGAGGCGACGCTGCGCGAGATCGCCGGCATCGCGCTGCTCGACGAGGAGCTGCGCGCGGACGCGGCGCGGCGCCGGCGAGCCGCCGACGAGCGCGCCCGCGCGCTGCGGCTCCGCGAGGCGGCCGATCAGCGGCGGGCGGTCGCCGCCGAGCGCCTGGCCGACCGCGTGGAGGATGCCGAGGAGCGCCGCTCGGCGGCCGAGCAGCGGGCCGAGCGCCAGCGCGAGCAGGCCAGGCAGCGCCGGGAGCAGCGCAGCGGGGCGGCGGCCCGCGCGGAGAGCCGGCGCAAGGCCGCCAGCCGCCAGGTCCACGAGCAGGTCGACGAGGCGATCGACGAGCAGGCGGACCAGGCGCGTCTGGAGCAGCTGGAGACCGAGGCGCAGGCGCTCGAGGAGCGCGAGCGCGCGCTCACGGCGCAGGACGAGGCCCAGCGTCTGCAGGACGCCGCGACCGCGAGGAAGGCGGCGCGCAGGAAGCGCTGACGGCAGGCGGACGGCGAGCGGGTCGCGTTCGTGCTGTGCTGTCGCCGTTGACCGACCCGCTCACTCCGCGCATGCGGTGGTGGGGGTGGGGCGTCGACGGCCACGACGC
The DNA here is from genome assembly GCA_035551055.1 of Solirubrobacteraceae bacterium. Taxonomy (GTDB): domain Bacteria; phylum Actinomycetota; class Thermoleophilia; order Solirubrobacterales; family Solirubrobacteraceae; genus CADCVQ01. The sequence goes on along the minus strand of DASZOA010000330.1, from coordinate 3,336 downwards.
CCCGCTGGCCAAAGCCGCCGTCGCGCTGCTGCGCGACGAGCTCGGCGCGGGCGGCGGCCGTGCCGCGCCGGTCGCGCTCGCGCGCGTAGCGCTGCCCGCGCCCGCGCTCCGCGCGCGCGCACGGGCGCGGATCGCCGCCGCCGTCGGAGCCGAGCACCTGCGCGACGCCCGGCTCGCGCGCGTCGCGCACGCCGCGGGGCGCTCGTATCCCGACATCGTGCGGCTGCGCAGCGGCCACGGCCTGACCGCGCCCGACGCCGTCGTCTTCCCGGCCGACGAGGCCGAGATCGCCGAGCTGCTCGCGGTCTGCGCGCAGGAGTCCGTCGCGGTGATCCCGTTCGGCGGCGGCACGAGCGTCGTCGGCGGCGTCGAGCCGCTGCGCGGGCCGCTCGCCGCCGCGGTCACCCTCGACCTCGCGCGCGTGACCGGCCTGCGCGCGCTCGACGCGCGCTCGCAGCTGGCGACCTTCGCCGCCGGCACGACCGGGCCCGAGGTCGAGCGGCTGCTGGGCGCGCGTGGGCTGACGCTCGGCCACTTCCCGCAGAGCTTCGAGTTCTCGACGGTCGGCGGCTGGGCGGCGACGCGCTCGGCGGGGCAGGCGTCGACCGGCTACGGGCGGATCGACGAGCTCGTCGTCGCGCTGCGGGCCGCGACGCCGCGCGGCGAGCTGGCCGCGCACGTCGTGCCCGCGAGCGCGGCGGGACCGGACCTGCGCGAGCTGCTGCTCGGCTCCGAGGGCGTCCTCGGCGTCCTCACCGAGGTGACGCTGCACGTGCGGCCGCGCCCGCCGGCGCAGCGCTTCGACGCCTTCTCCCTGCCCGGCTTCGCAGCGGGCGCCGAGGCGCTGCGGGAGCTCGCGCAGGCCGGCGCGGCGCCCGACCTCGCGCGGCTGTCCGACGAGGAGGAGACGCGGATCTCGCTTGCGCTCGCGTGGCATCCGGCGGCGACGCGCGTGCTGCGGGCCTACCTGCAGGCGCGCGGCCGGCACGCAGGATGCCTGACGATCCTCGGCTTCGACGGCGAGCCGGCCCAGATCGCGCGGCGGCGGGCGCGCGCGCGGGCGATCCTGCGCCGCCACGGGGCGATCGCGCTCGGCCGCGCGCCCGCGGCGGCGTGGGCCAGGGGCCGCTTCCACGGCCCCTACCTGCGCGACGCGCTCCTGAGCCGCGGCGTGCTCGTCGACGCGCTCGAGACCGCCACGACCTGGACGGCGCTGCGCGAGCTGCACCGCGACGTCGGCGCCGCGCTGCGCGGCGCGCTCGCCCGCCGCGGGACCCCCGCGGTCGTGATGTGCCACGTGTCGCACGTGTACGCGACCGGGGCGTCGCTGTACTTCACGTTCCTAGCGCGCCAGCAGCCCGGCGCCGAGCTGGAGCAGTGGCGGGCGGCGAAGGACGCCGCGAGCGCCGCGATCAGCCGCGCGGGCGCGACCATCACGCACCCCCACGGCGGCGGCGCCGACCACGCGCCGTGGCTGGCGAGCGAGGTCGGCGAGCTGGGCATCGAGGCGCTGCGGGCGTTGAAGGCGCACGTCGATCCCGCGGGGGTCATGAACCCGGGCAAGCTGCTGGCGTAGCGCGGGTCGCGGGCCCGCACCCGTCAACATATGCGCATGTCCGCCACGCCGGCCGTCTGCCCGCGCTGCTCCGGCGCCTTCGAGTGCGGGATCGGCACCGGTGCGTGCTGGTGCCGCGAGCTGGACATCCACGAGATCACGCGGGCGTCCCTGACGGCCTTCTACGAGGGCTGCCTGTGTCCGAACTGCCTCAGGTCCCTGCACGACGACCGGCCGCCGGTCCCGAGCACCCGGTCGTTCCTGGCGGCGCAGCTCAAGCGCAAGTACGGGCGGCGCAGGTAGGACGCGCGGTCGTTCGGGTCACTCGAGCATGCCCCGCGCCACCCCCGTGCGCGCGGCCGGCGCTCAGCCGGCGAGCGCGACGTCGTGGCCGCTCGCCTCGGGCTCTACGAACCGCACGAGCGCCTCGGCCTCGGCGATCAGCGGCTCGACGGCGTCCCGCGGCAGCCGCCCGAACGGCTCGATCAGCAGTGTCGCGACCCTCCGCTTCAGCGCGATCGTCCACACGCCCGCGACGACGCCGTCGACGAGGACCGTCGCACGCACGCGTAGGTTCTTCGTCGTCACGAGCGGTCGGTGCTCGTCGGCGATCACCCGCGAGCGGTCCTCCCACGCGAGCACGAGGTTGTCGAACTCCGGCAGCAGGCGCGGCGGCGCGGCGACCGCGGCGCCCGGCCGCGGCGCGTCGGGCAGGTCGAACAGCTCCCGCCCGCGCTCGTCGGCGAAGACCGCCAGCTCGCCGCGCATCGCGTCGAGCACGGCGCTCATGCCGCCGACGCCCGACCACGCCTGGACGTCCTTCGCGCTCGCCGGCCCGAAGGCGCCGAGGTAGCGCCGCACGAGCGCCCGCGCGGGCGCATCGTCGTCGCCGGCGACGAGCGGTTCGTCGAGCCACTCCTGCGCCGGCGCGAAGCGCGCGACGCGGTCGAATCCCCCGCGGGCGCCCGCGGCGGGAACCATCACGAGCGGCAGCAGCGTTCGCACGGCATAGCCGAGCGCACGGTCGTCGACGTCCGGAAACTGCTCCTGCAGCCGCGCGCGGATCTCGTCGAAGGCGAGCGCGCGGCCCCGCAGCAGCTCGCGCGCGGCGGGCAGCACGCGCTCGAGATCGAGCCCCTCGGCCCGCGCTCCGAGCACCCGCAGCGCGACGGACATCGGCGGCTGGAGCGCCATCCGCAGGGCGGCGTAGTCGGCTGCGCTCATGAGGTGAAGCGTCGAGCGCATGAGCGTCGCGCGCACGATCGCCCGCTCGTGCAGCGCGCGCCGCAGCGCCTCCTCCTCGAAGCCCTCCAGCCGCGTCCACAGCCCGATGAACGGATGCTTGGGCTCCTGCGCCTGCATCCCCGCGAGCCGCTCGACCGCGTCGCGCACGCCGACCGATGCGCGCTCGAGCAGCAGCTGGCGCGCGAGCGTCGCGCGGTTGAGCTCGGCGTGCGTCAGGACGCGCGCGGTCATCCGAGCTCCCCGGCCAGGAGGGTCCGTGAGCCGGACGTCGCGCGCCGCTACGAGGCGGCGGCGTCGGCGGTGTCCCCCGCCATCCGCTTGAGCACCCGCGCGCTCTCGCGGTCGACGGCGGCCTTCATCGCCAGCCCGAAGATCGCCAGCAGCGACTCGGCGGCGAGCGGATGCAGGCGCTCGAGCGCGTCCTGCACCTCGTGCCAGCCCTCCTGCGGGCGGCCGGCCTGCTCGAACGGCGTCCAGACCGTCTCGAGGAAGAGGTCGACGTAGATCTGCGCGAGCCGGTCGGCGTGCTCGCGCAC
>DASZOA010000329.1:0-5346 GCA_035551055.1 Solirubrobacteraceae bacterium | reverse complement strand
CCGGCGCCGGCAAGCGCCGCGGCGCCCAGCAGCGGCGCGAGCGCCGGCAGCGACCACAGGCTGCCGCGGCGCGCGAGCAGTACCGGCACGGGCGCGGCGGCGAGCGCGACGAGCAGCGCCGCGCCCGGCGCCGGGACGGCGAGCCAGCCGAGCAGCCCCAGGACCGCGAGGAGCCAGCCCAGCCGCGGCAGCAGGAGCACGGCGCCGGCCGCGAGCGCCGCGCCGGCGGCGGGCTCGAGCGGCGGTTGCGGCCCGAGCAGCGCGAGCGCGGCGCCGGCCAGCGCCGCCGCGCCGAGCGCCGCGAGCAGGCGCGCCGCCGGACGAATCCGCGGGCGAGCCGCGGGCGTGGCGGCGGGCGTGGCGGCGGGCCCGATCCGCGGGCGGCCGGCGCGCTCGTCGAGAGGCGGGCGCAGCGCCGGCTCGGCGCGGGGCGGCGCGGGGCGCGGCTCGCGCAGGCGTCGCGTGCGCGTCAGCGCCGGCAGCGCGAGCGTGTCGAGCGTCCCGCCCGCGACCGGGCCGGGCACGTCGCCGACGGCGCCGACCGCGTCCTCCAGCGTGCGCCGCAGCGCGCCCAGGCGCGGTCGCGCCGCGGGCTCGACCGCGACCGCCGCGTCGATCGCGCGCCACAGCTCGGCGGGCAGGTCGCGGCGCACGCGACGCAGCGGCGGCAGCCGCATCCCGACGCGCCGCGCGGTCGCCGCCGGGTTGCTCGCGCGGATCGGGTTGACGCCCGCGAGCCCCTCGTAGAGCACGACACCGAGCGCGTAGACGTCGGCCGCGCCCGTGATCGTCTCGCCGCGCGACTGCTCGGGGGCCATGTAGGCGAGCGTGCCGATGATGTCGCCCGTCCGCGTGAGGACGTCGTGGTCGGCCATCCGCGCGATCCCGAAGTCCGTCAGCTTCGCGGTGGCGAAGCCCTCGTCGCCGTCGAGGCAGATGATGTTGGAGGGCTTGACGTCGCGGTGGATGACCCCGCGCGCGTGCGCGTGCGCGAGCGCGTGGCAGAGCGTCGCGCCGATCCGCAGCACGTCGCGGTCCGACAGCTCGCCGTCGCGCAGCAGCTCGGCGAGCGTGGGGCCCTCGACGAGCTCGGAGACGAGGTAGACCGCGTCGTCGTCGCGGCCGGACTCGTAGAGCGCGACGATCCCCGGATGCGACAGCCGGGCGGCCGCCAGCGCCTCGCGCTCGCCGCGCCCGTCGGGGTCGTGTCCGACCGCGATCCGCTTGACGGCGACGTCGCGCTCGAGGTGCTCGTCGCGCGCGCGGTAGACGACGCCCATCCCGCCGGCGCCGAGCCTGGCGCCGAGCCGGTAGCGGCCCAGCACGACCTGGCCCGGCCGGGCCGATGCGGGGCTGTGCGCGTGGGACACCGGCTCCCTCTTCGGCGTGCTCGTCATCGCTTCCTTGGCCTGCGGGAAGGAAACCGCCGGCTGGCGACAAAGTTGCAGGCGGAGCCTCGCGCGCGGCGCGCGGTCATACTGACGGCTGATCAGCTTCCGCAAGGAGCGGACCCTGTCCTTCTTCGACGATGACGAGCCTCGCACGACCCGGGCGCGGCCGCGCAGTCCGGCGCCTGCGGCGATCGGCCCGCCCGCCGATCACCAGCAGCTCATGGTGCGCCGCATCGCGGCGCTCGCGATCGGCGTGGTCATCGTCGTCGTGCTCGTGCTCGGCATCCGGGGCTGCCTGAACAGCCGCCAGGAGCAGGCGCTCAAGGACTACAACCGCGACGTGTCGAGCATCGTGCAGGACGCCGATGCCAACGTCGACGCCTTCTACGACACGCTGGCGACCGGCGGCGGGGCGGGCGGCGACCAGGCGTCGACCGACGTGCAGTCCGAGGTCAACCAGCTGCGCTTCCGCGCGCAGGCGCTCACGCGGCAGGGCGAGGGACTCGACGTGCCCGACGAGATGCGCCCCGCCCATCGCAACCTGCTGCTGTCGCTGTCGCTCATCCAGGAGACGATGGGCAAGGTCGCCGAGAAGCTGCCGGCGGCGCTGTCGACCGACGCCGCCACGGCCGTGCCCGCCGTCGAGGCGATCGCCGGCGAGATGCGCGCGCTCGACGCCGCCGACGTCGTCTACAACCGGCGCACCGCCGCGCTCATCAAGGAGGTCCTCGACAACAACGACATCGGCGGCCAGGTCATCCAGAACTCGAGCTACCTGCAGAACCTCGGCTGGCTGCAGCCGTCGACGGTCGCCCGCCGGATCGACGCCCAGGCCGGGCGCGGCGCCGGCGACGGCGGCAGCACGGAGCCCGCGCCGGGCCTGCACGGGCACGGCCTGCTCGGGGTGAGCGTCGGCGATCTCACGCTCGAGCCCGGCGGCGCCAACCAGGTCCCCGCGAGCTCCGACCTGACGTTCAACGCGAAGATCGCCAACCAGGGCGACAACCCCGAGACCGACGTGCGCGTGCGCGTGCGGATCCGCGGCGCCGGCGATCCGATCACCGCGCAGAAGGTGGTCGACCAGACGATGCCGAAGACCGAGACGACGGTCGCGGTCCCGCTCGGCGAGGCGCCGCCGATCGGCCAGCCGGTCACGGTCACGGTCGAGGTGCTGCCGGTGCCGGGCGAGGAGAACACCGACAACAACTCGATGAGCTTCCCGACGATCTTCCGCCGCAGCTGACCGCCGGGCCGTGGCCGCGAGCGCCGCCTCGGCTCGCCTCGGCGTCGCGGTTGCCGCCCACTCCCGCGCTACCGTGTGGCGCGCATGGTTGGCGAGCTGAGCTCGACGGTGGGGATCATCGCGCTGGCCGCGGCCGCGGTCGCCCTCGTCGCGCTCGTCGCGGTGATCGTCATGTACCGCCGGCTGCGGCGCCTGCGCGCCGACCAGCGCGTCGTGCTCGGCGAGCAGCGAACCGACCTCGTCGCGCACGCGGTCGCGCTCGAGGCCGGCTTCAAGACGCTGCACGACTTCGTCAACGACGTCGCCGAGCGCTTGGACGCGAGGATGAGCACCGCCGAGGGACGGCTCGACGGCGCGATCTCGCACTGGGGCCTGATCCGCTACGACGCTTACAACGAGATGTCCGGCCGCCAGTCGACGTCGATCGCGCTGCTCGACAGCTCGCGCTCGGGCGTCGTGCTGTCGTCGATCCACCATCGCGACCAGGCGCGGCTGTACGCCAAGCAGGTCTCGGCGGGCAAGGGCGAGCTCAAGCTCTCGCCCGAGGAGGAGGAAGCGCTGCGGCTCGCGATGGCGAACTGATGCGGCTGGGCTACCTGGGCCCCGCCGGCACCTTCTCCGAAGAGGCGGCGCTGACCGCGGCCGATGCCGGCACCGCCGAGCTCGTCGGGCTGCCGACGGTGCGCGACACGATCCTCGCCGTCCACGACGGCAGCGTCGACCGCGCGATCGTGCCGATCGAGAACTCGCTCGAGGGACCGGTGGGCGTGACGCTCGACATGCTCGCCGACGATGGCAACGACGTGGCGATCGTCGGCGAGCTCGTGCTGCCGGTGACCCACCACCTCGTCGCGCGGGCGCAGGTCGAGCGCGCCGCGATCGAGCGGGTGCTGTCGCATCCGCAGGCGATCTCGCAGTGCGCGCGCTTCTTGCGCGAGCAGGTCCCGGAGGCCGAGCTCGTGCCCACCTCGTCGACGGCCGAGGCGGCGCGCATCGCCGTCGGACACGACCGCTGGGCGGCGATCAGCACGCTCCGCGCCGCTGAGCTCTACGACGCCGCCGTGCTCGCCGAGGCCGTCGAGGACGAGCCCGGCAACGCGACCCGGTTCGTCTGGCTGGCGCGCCCCGCCGCCGCGAGCGGGGCGGGCGAGCGCGGCGGCGCGCTCGCGACGGGAGCGCCGAGCGAGCCGCGCAAGACCTCGCTCATGTTCTGGGGCGCGGGCGACGACAGCCCCGGCTGGCTCGTGCGCTGCCTGTCGGAGTTCGCGTTTCGCGGCGTGAACCTGACGAAGATCGAGTCGCGCCCGCTGCGCACGCAGCTCGGCCACTACCGCTTCTTCGTCGACTGCGAGGGCGCCGCCGGACTCGAACCGGTGGCCGAGGCGGTCGACGGGCTGCGCAAGCACTGCGAGGAGGTCAGGATCCTCGGGTCGTACCCCCCTGCCCGGCCGCCTGATTAGACTTTCGCGCCAATCCATGGCGATCCAGCGCACGCCACCAGGCCCAGCGAGGTTCGCGCCGCATCGGGAGCACCGGCGGCGCGGACGTGAGGCTGGTCGTGTGCTCGTCCTCAACGCCACCTACGAGCCGATCAACGTCTGCACGGTGCGGCGCGCGGCGGTCCTGCTGCTGAAGCAGAAGGCGGAGATCGTCGAGCACTCCAGCCTGGAGCTGCGCTCGGAGAGCTCGACGATTCCGCGGCCGGTCGTCATCCGCCTGGTGACGTTCGTCAAGGTGCCGCGCGACACCCACCGGCGCAAGATCACGCGCCGCGCGGTCTTCGCCCGCGACGGCTGGACCTGCCAGTACTGCGGCGCCCGCGCGAACCTCACGGTCGACCATGTCATCCCGCGCTCCAAGGGCGGGCGGTCGACGTGGGAGAACATCGTCGCCTCGTGCGCGCCCTGCAACCGTCGCAAGGGTGACTCGCTGCCACAAAAGGTCGGCATGCACCCGCGCCACCCGCCGCGGGTCCCGCACCCGCAGGTCTTCATCCACGTCGCGAGCCCGACGATCCCGTCGGCGTGGAAGCAGTGGTTGCCGGAGGCCGCCTGAGCCGGCGGTGTCCGGCCCGCTGAGCGGACGCGTCGCACTCGTCGCCGGGGCGACGCGCGGGGCCGGGCGCGGCACGGCCGTCGGGCTGGGCGAGGCCGGGGCGACCGTGTACTGCACCGGCCGCTCGACGCGGGCGCGGCGCTCGGAGTACGACCGCCCGGAGACGATCGAGGAGACCGCCGAGCTCGTGCGGGACGCGGGGGGCGAGGGCATCGCCGTCGAGGTCGACCACCTCCAGCCGGCGCAGGTCGAGGCGCTCGTCGAGCGCATCGACGCCGAGCGGGGACGGCTGGACGTGCTCGTCAACGACATCTGGGGCGGCGAGCGCCTCGTCGAGTGGAACACGCCACTGTGGGAGCACGACCTCGACGGCGGCCTGCGGCTGCTGCGCCTGGCGATCGACACGCACCTCATCACCAGCCACTTCGCGCTCGCGCTGCTGATCCGGCGCCGCGGCGGGCTCGTCGTCGAGATGACCGACGGCACGCTCGACTACAACGCCACGCACTACCGGCTGTCGGCGTTCTACGACCTGGCCAAGGCCGCGGTCATCCGGCTCGCGTTCGCGCAGGCCGCCGAGCTCGCGCCGCACGGCGCCACCGCGCTGGCGCTGACGCCGGGCTGGATGCGCTCGGAGATGATGCTCGACCACTACGC
>DASZOA010000328.1:0-4186 GCA_035551055.1 Solirubrobacteraceae bacterium | reverse complement strand
CGGCCCGGGGCCTTCGCGTCGCGCGCTGACCGCCGAGGTCGCCGAGCATGTCGCTTGACCGCGAGACGCGGGTCGTCGCGGTCGTCGTGATCGCCGGCGTGATCATGTCGATCCTCGACGTGACGATCGTCAACGTCGCGCTGGAAGCGCTCGCGCGCGACCTGCGCGCCCCGCTCGGGACGATCCAATGGGTCGCCACCGGCTACCTGCTGTCGCTCGCGATGGTGATACCGCTGTCGGGCTGGGCGTCCGAGCGCTTCGGAGCGAAGCCGGTCTGGATGTGCTCGGTCGCGCTCTTCGGTGCGTGCTCGGCGCTCTGCGGGCTGTCCTGGTCGGCCGCGTCGCTGATCTGCTTCAGGGTGCTGCAGGGCCTGGGAGGCGGGATGATCCTGCCCGTCGAGATGAGCCTGCTGGCTCAGACGGCGGGCCCTCAGCGAGTCGGACGGGTCATGTCGGTCGTCGGCGTGCCGATGCTGCTCGGACCGGTCCTCGGCCCCGTCATCGGCGGCCTGCTCGTCGACGGCGCGTCGTGGCGCTGGATATTCTTCGTGAACGTCCCGATCTCGGTCGTCGCCGTGATTCTCGCCGCGCGCCTGCTACCGCGCGCGGCCGGCCGCGCCGACCCCGGCCGCCTCGACTGGCTCGGCGTGGCGCTGCTCCCGCCCGCCCTCGCGGCGATCGTCTTCGGGCTGTCCGAGACGCAGAGCCACGGCGGGATCGCACGGCCGCTCGCGTTCGGGCCGGTCGTACTCGGCCTGCTGCTGACGTGCCTCTTCGTGCTCCACGCGCGCCGGGCGCCGCGCCCGCTCATCGATCTGCGGCTGTTCCGCTCGCGGCGCTTCAGCGCGGCCGCCGCGACGGCGTGGATGCTCGGCGGAGCGCTCTTCGGCGCGATGATCATCCTGCCGCTCTACTACCAGGTGGCCCGCGGCGAGAGCGCACTGACGGCGGGGCTGCTGATGGCGCCGCAGGGGCTCGGCGCCGCGCTCGCGATGCCGTTCAGCGGCCGCCTCACCGACCGCGTCGGGGGCGGGCCCGTCGCGCTCGTCGGCTGCGTGATCATGGCGCTCGCCACGCTGCCGCTCGTGCTGGTCGACGCAACCACGCCCCACGCCGAGCTCGCGGCGGTGCTCGTGGCGCGCGGCGTGGGACTGGGCGCGGCGATGATGCCGGCGATGGCCGCCGCGTACGCGGCGCTGACGCCGGCCGAGGTGCCCCGCGCGACGAGCGCGCTCAACGCGCTGCAGCGGATCGGCGGGTCGATGGGCACCGCGCTGCTCGCGGTCGTGCTGCAGCACGAGACGCGAGCGACCGATGCGGCCGCCTCCGCGTTCGGGCGAACGTTCGCGTGGGCGGCGGCGATCACGCTCGCCGCCGTCGTCCCAGCCGCCGTACTCGCCTTCGCGGAGCGTCCGGGCCGCCGTCGGTCGCGCGCGGCGATCGCCGGTGCGTCGAGCGCGACGCGTACGCGGCCTGCGAGTTCCTGACACGGCGCTGAGATCTCCCGGGCGTCGCCGGGCTGCCGCGCGTCAGCCGACGCCGGCTCGACGTGCAATGGTCACCGTGCGCGCGGCGGCAGCTGCTCGCGTGTCCGTGTGTTGAGCACATCGGCCGCCGTCGCGCCGCCGCGCCGTGCGGTCGCGACCGCGAGCTGCATGTGTTCGAGGCCGCGTATGGAGTGGGCGTCGGTCGAACAGACGATCTTCACCCCGGCGCGCAACGCCTCGCGGACGTGCTCGCCGCTGAGGTCGAGCCGGTCCGGAAGACCGTTGACTTCGAGCGCCACGTCCCGTTCGAGCGCGATCTCGAAGACGGACTCGAGGTCGAGGGCGTTCTCGGGGCGGCGGTTGATGTAGCGGCCCGTGGGGTGGCTGAGGCAGCGCACGTAGGGGTTTCGCAGAGCCTCGAGGACGCGTCGGGTCATCTCGGCCTGCGGCATGCGCTGGCCGCCGTGGACACTCGCCTGGACCCAGTCGAGCTCGCCAAGGACGTCGTCTGGCAGGTCGAGCCGGCCGTCGGGGAGGATGTCGCACTCGATCCCGCGCAGGAGTCGGAAGGGCGCGAGGACCTGGTTGGCGGCGGCGATCTCCTCCGCTTGGCGGCGGACGTCGTCGGCCGTGAGTCCCCGAACCGCTCCGACCGCGGGCGTGTGGTCGCAGATCGCGAGATAGGCGTAGCCATGCTCCATCGCCGCGCGCCCCATCTCCTCGGCGCTCGCCCGGCCGTCAGACCAGGTGGTGTGGCTGTGCAGGTCGCCGCGGATGTCGCCGACCTCCACGAGCGGCGGCGGCTGCCCCACGAACGGGGCCTCGCGCAACTCCGGCGGGCACCAGGGGATGCCGAGCTGCGCGTAGAGCGCGTGCTCGTCGGGCGCGTCGGGCAGCGGCTCCAATGGCGTTAGGTAGTCCACCGAGCCCGTCGCCCGCGCCAGCGCAGTGCCGAACCGCTGCGGCTCGGCCACGACGACCTCGACCGGGACACCTTCCACCGTGACGCCGATCGCGCCGCGCTCCTGCTGAGACACCAGCGCGACGACGTGGGGCAGCGAAGCGAAGCGCGCCAGTACCGGCTGAGGATCCGCAGCCGCGCACACCACCGCCAGCCGCTCGCAGGAATCGCGCCAGCGCCGCGTGTCGCCGGCGATCTCGCCGCCGAGGGCGTTCGCGATGGCGCCGACGAGCTCGCGGGCGCGGTTGAGCAGCAGACCCTGGCGGGGGCGCGGCTGGTGCTCGCGCGCGAGCCCGTCGAGCAGCCGCGCCTCGGTCTTCGGGCCGATCCCCGGCACGCTTCGCAGCCTGCCCGCGAGCGCCGCCTCGCGCAGCTCGTCCGCCGTGCGAACCCCGAGCGCCCGCGCCAGCTCCACCGAGCGTTGCGCGCCCAGGCCGAGGTAGCGCCCGAGACCGATGAGGTCGGGCGCAAGCTCACGCTCGAGCTCGGCCAGCTCCGCGATCGCGCCCGTCTCGACCAGCTCGCGCAGCCGCGCCTCGATCCCGGGCCCAATGCCACGCAGCTCGCGCACGCGCCCCACCCGCACCAGATCAGCGACCCCAACGGGCGTGCCGCGGATCGTCTCCGCCGCGCGCCGGTACGCCCGGACCGTATACGCGTTGGCGTCCGCGAGCTCGAGCAGCGCAGCGAAGGCCGCAAGGCGCTCAGCAATCAGCTCGTTCTCCATCCGATGAAGTTTCCGCTTAGCGCTCCTAGACGCGGCATGGCGCTGTTCTGTTCGACGGCACTCAGTGTGGGCGTTCGATGTCGAGAGCTCGCCCGAGGACGCGGCGATCGGGATGCGTGCCGTTCGGGCGCACCGACCGCAGCTCGTCGCGGAGCCTCGATGAGCTGGTCGTAGGCTCCAGCCTCTGCCTCGCGACTGCGCGGCGGTCACTTGTCGTCGAGGACGTCGCGAAGTTTGCGCGCGAAGGCTTCGGGTTGGCCGGCGTATCCGAATTCGCCGCCGAGGAAGCCGCCGTGGTGGCTCGGGAACACGGTCGCCTGCTGACCGAGCAGCTCGGCGGTAGCCACCGCGGTGCGTCCAGTAAAGGTGCCCCCGGACTCCTCGCCCACGGCGATGACGATGCGCGTTGGCGCCGCGGCCAGCGCGTCGAGGTCCGGTCGATAGCTGCTGACCGCCCAGGACCGGTCCGACAGCAGTGGGTCGTCGCGGGAACCGTCGTCCTCGGCACCCATTCCGAATGCGACAGGACCGGCCGGGGGCTGGGCGAAGTACTCGTCGGTGAACTCGCCTCGCCACGATGTCATCGCGATGAAGGCCGCCATGCCGGCACCCCGCCCCTTGGCCTCGTACGCGTCGCGCACGCCGGCCCGGGCGCGCTCGGCCGCCTCGGCATCGGGCAGCACCGGAATCAGCGGCGGCTCGTGTGCCACGAGGGTGATCAGGTCCTCGGGATGGGCGGCCACGAGCGCGAGCGCGGTCACCGCGCCCCCACTGCTCGCGAACATGTCGACCGGGCCGGCGCCGAGCGCCTCAATGACGGCGTGAACGTCGTTCGCCTGGACTGCGGGCGAATGGTCGACACGGCCGTCTTTGCGGGTGCTGCGGCCGAGACCGCGCGGGTCATAGGTGACCACGGTGCGGTCGGGGAAGTGCGACGCCAACGTGGCGAAGCCGCTGGCGTCCATGGGCTGCCCGATCATGAACAGCGGTGGGCGTCCGTCGGCGGTGGGC